>CAIZKE010000353.1 GCA_903933475.1 uncultured Alphaproteobacteria bacterium
CCGATCTCCTGGCGAGCGGCGGTATCGCCGGCGCCGGGCTGGACGTCTTCGAGTTCGAGCCCGAGGTGAACCCCCGCCTGCTCGGCCTGCCGAATGCGGTCCTCCTTCCCCACCTGGGCTCCGCCACCGTGGAGGCGCGCACCGAGATGGGCGAGAAGGTGATCATCAACATCCGCACCTGGATGGATGGGCACCGCCCTCCGGACCGAGTCCTGCCCTCAATGCTCTGAAGCCCCGCCGGGTTACAGACAAAAGCACAGGAGCCACTCGTGGCCGCACCAGACGCCCCTTCGCCCACACCTCGGCGCTCCCTCCTTGACCTGGTCGAGCGCATCGGGAACCGGCTGCCGGATCCGGTGATGATCTTCGTCTGGCTGATCGCCGGCCTCATTGTCCTTTCAGGTATCGGGGCGGTACTCGGCTGGAGCGCCTCCCTGCCCTTCCGCGGCGAAACCCCCCCGGCCTGGGGCGAGGTTGAGGGTGGGCGGCTGGTGTTCCGGGCGGAGAGCCTCCTGTCTGAGGACAACCTGGAGCGGCTGTTCACCGAGACGGCCAAGACGCTGACGGGGTTCGCCCCCCTCGGCGTGGTCCTGACCGTGATGTACGGCGCCGCCGTCGCCGAACGCTCTGGCTTCTTCAGCGCCCTGATCCGGGCCAGCCTCCGGGGCGCCGACCGCCGGTGGCTGACCCCCCTGGTGGCCCTGATCGGCATGGTTTCGCACCATGCCTCGGACGCCGCCTACCTGGTCTTCATCCCCCTGGCCGCCCTGCTCTACGCCGCCGTCGGGCGCCACCCCCTGGCCGGGCTTGCTACAGCCTTCGCGGCAGTCTCCGGAGGCTATGCGGGCAACATCACGCCAGGCCAGATCGACATCGTCCTGTTCAGCTTTACCCAGGAGGCGGCGCGCATCATCGATCCGTCCTGGACCCTCAACCCCCTGGGGAACTGGTGGTTCATCCTGGCCGTGGTGGGGGTCTTCACACCGCTCATCTGGATTGTCACCGACCGGATCATCGAGCCTCGCCTCGGACCGTGGCGAGGCGAACCGGACGCCGACCTCACCGCGGAGCTGGCCAGGTCGGCACCCAGCGAGGCCGAGCGGCGAGGCCTGCGCCGGGCGGGGCTCGCTGCCCTTGCCGTGGCGGCGGGCTTTGCGGCCCTTGCCCTCTGGCCGGGCTTCACGCCCCTTATCGACGAGACCAAGACCGGGCCGGCGGCACTCCAGCCCTTCTACACCGCCCTGATCGCCGGATTCCTGGTGCTTTTCCTCGGGACGGGCATAGCCTTCGGGACGGCGACCGGGGTCATACGGTCGCACCGCGAGGTCTTCGCCATGATGACCGACGGGATCCGGGCCATGGCGCCCTATCTCGTCTTCGCCTTCTTCGCCGCCCACTTCGTGGCCATGTTCAACTGGTCCAGGCTGGGGCCCATCGCCGCCATCAACGGCGCGCACGTCCTTGAAACCCTGAACCTGCCGGCGCCCGCCCTGCTCCTGGGGGTCCTGGGCTTCTCCTCCGGCCTCGACCTCTTCATCGGCTCGGCCACGGCCAAGTGGAGCGCCCTCGCGCCCGTGGTGGTGCCCATGTTCATGCTATTGGGCATCAGCCCGGAGATGACGACGGCGGCCTACAGAATGGGGGACAGCTTCACCAACATCATGACCCCCCTGATGGCCTATTTTCCGCTGATCCTTGGTTTCTGTCGCCGCTGGGACGCCTCCATAGGCGTGGGCTCGCTCCTGGCGCTCATGCTCCCCTACGCCCTGACCTTCATGGTGGCCGGCGCGCTGATGACAGGGCTTTGGGTGGTCTTCGACTGGCCCCTCGGGCCCGGCGCCCGGGTCAGTTACACCCCGCCGGCCTGATCCCTGGCGCAGGAGGGACATTGCGGGTCTGGCGCCACCCGAACGGTCCGGGTCACGGCGGACAGGGCATCATAGACCAGGAGCCGTCCAGCGAGGGACTCCCCCGCCCCGGTTATCAGCTTGATCGCCTCCAGGGCCATCATCGACCCGACCACACCCGCGAGGGCGCCAACCACGCCCACCGCCTGGCAGGTCTCGGCGTCGGGTGGGATCTCGGGGACAAGGCAGCGGTAGCAGGGCCGGCCCGGGAAGATCCCGACCTGGCCCGTCCACCGACCGATGGCCCCGGAGACCAGGGGAACGCCCGTCGCGACACAGGCGTCGCTCACCGCCAGCCGTGTGGCGAAATCGTCGGTGCCGTCCAGGACCAGGTCAAAGCCCCCGATCAGGGCATGGGCATTGTCCGGCCCGACGGCCAGCTGGAGGGCCTGGGTCTCCACGTGCGGATTGAGTTCGGTGAGCCGGCGGAGCCCGGCGTCCACCTTTGAGCGCCCCTGGTCAGAGGATGTGAAGAGCACCTGCCGCTGCAGGTTGGACAGCTCGACGCGGTCGGGGTCGACAATCACCAGGCCGCCAACCCCTGCCGCGGCCAGGTAGAGGCTGGCGGGTGCGCCCAGGCCGCCCATGCCGATCATCAGGATCCGGGCGGCTTTCAGCTTCTGTTGGCCCGGGCCGCCGATCTCGCGCAGAACCAGTTGACGCGCATAGCGTTCGACTTCGTCGTCGTTGAAGGGTGCCGGGCCGCTCACCAGGCTCCCGTCCGTGGACGCCGGGCCTCGTGGAGGGCCGCCTCCAGGGTGCGCATGAGTTCAAGTCGGGCCTTCGGGCCAAGAGCCCGGCCCACCGGGGCCTCGCGCCCGGAAACGGCCAGCCTCAGGTCCACGAGGCGTTCGTCCTCTTCGCGCGTGGTGAGGCGGGTGAAGGCTGTAGGGCTCTCCCAGACCAGCGAGGTTCGGCGCGGGGTTTCCTCGATAAGCTGCACTCGGTTTTGCGTCACCACGAGGCGTTCGATCCGCCGCCCGGAGGCGAAGCTGACGGCGAAGGCGACCACCAAGGCCAGGACATCGAGCCCGAGGAAAATTGGCACCAGGCTTGCGCCCATGGCGAGGAAGACGGCGGCGGCGGCGCAGTTGAGGGCCGTGACGATGCTGATGAGAATGATGAAGCCCCGGTCGGAGAGGGACCGGTGGGGTCGAATCTCGACATTCAGGAACTCAGTATCGGTCATCAGGGAACGACCTACCGCGCCTCGGCACGACAGGAAAGCCCTTCAGCTACCGTACCGCCTGCGGTTGAGGTCCAGGCGCACCCGCTTCAGCAGGGGAAGGGCCCCGGCGAGGTCCGGCTCGGGAAAGGCGGCGAGGAAGGTCGCGAGGAGGGGGTCGAGCGCGGCGACCGCGTCGTTGCGCGCCCGCAGGCCGTCCGGCGTCAGGGAGACGATCTTGCCGCGCCCGTCGCGGGGATCCGCCGACAGGACGACGAGGCCCCGGGCCTCCAACCGCTTGAGCATGGCCGTGATGGCGCCCTTCGTAACCTGGAGCGCCTGGGCCAGGCGCACGGGTGAATCCGACCCGCCCTTGCCAAGAAGATGGTTCAGCAGGCTGAACGACGCCATGGAGACGCCGTCCGGCAATACACGCGCCATCTCTGCGCCGACCAGCTGATCGATGACGGCGATCTCGACGAAGAAATCAAAGGCGACGGGATGCCGGGAGGGCGTGGTCATCCAAACGGGCTCTACGGCGCCACCGACAGGGCGCGGGCAGGCTGTTAGCCGGATTGTGAAGAAACGGCAACTTGGAAGGGCCTCAGCCTTCCCGGTGGCGGTCGAGGTCCTCCCGGACGCCGCGGAGCGCCGGATGGGCCCTGCGGATGGCTTCAAGGTCCATTCGGGCCTCGAACTCCGCCACGAGGGGTGCCATCCCGGCCAGGGCCGCCTCGCGCGCGGCGAGGCCCTCGGGCGTCAGTCGGACCTTCTTTCCACGACCATCCCTTGGGTCAGGCTCGAGGGTCACGAGACCCTCGGCGGTGAGCTTGTGCAGGACCCCAGTGATCGCGCCACGGGTGACCTGCAAGGCCCGGGCCAGGGCGCCGGGAGAGGCGGTCTCCTGTCCGGTCCGCACCATGTGGTTGATCAGGCCGAAGCCGGCCATGGAGAGGCCTGTTGGCAGGCGGCGCTCCATGAGGGTGCGCACCAACTGTTCGATGATCGATATGTCGGTGAAGAAGGCGATCAGGTCAGGGTCGCGGGGGGTCATGCCCAACTGCGCATCACGAGAGGATCAGGTCGTCAAGTTTCCTGCGGGGCGAGGGGTCGGAGACCTTCCGGACCGCACCCATCCTGACCAGCATCTGGACAGGCGCATCCGGCCGGGCGCCAAGCAGAGCCTGGACCTGTCGGTAGGGACCGGCCATCTCGGCGAACTCCTGCAGGGCCATGCTCCAGGGATGCAGGACGAGGCCGTTGGCGGAGGCGGTCAGCTGGGCGCGGGCATAGGCGCGGCCCGTGGCGAGCTGGGCCGAGCGATCGGCCGTCTCGCTGCGGATCCAGAAGAAACCTGGGGTCGCGTCGATCATCTTGCGGTACATGTCCACGCCGCTCCGGCTGGCCATGGAGGTCGGGTCCGACAGGGCCTCGCGGGTCATCACGCCCGCGCGCGCCAGCACCTCCATCATGCCCCCGGAGAGGTCGATGCCGTCGGGATTACGCGCCACCTCGGACTTGCCGATGCGCATCAGGCGTACCGACTCTAGGTGGGTCCTGGGCGTTCCGGACTCGATTTCCCAGGCCTTCCAGCAAATGGCGGCCAGCGGGTCCCGGAGTCCGGGATCTCGGGTCTCCCCGGCAACAAGGCCGGGCCCGGCTGCGGCGGCGAGGACTTCCCGGACGGCGGCGTCAGAGGGGCGCTCGGGAAGGAAGGGGGCCTTTTCCGTCCGTCGGCGAACGATCTGGTCGAAGAGGGGCCCGGCCTTCGCAGCGGGATCCGGCCTCAGCACGACGCGGGCGAAGGGCCGGTCGCCGAGCCCGGGGCCGGAACCGGGAATTCCCTGGGGCCAGGCCTGGATGTCGGCGGCGAGCCCGAGGCGGGGGGCAGAAAGGGCGATCAGCTCGAGGAAAGCCCCGCAGCCCACCACGATCTGGCGGTTGAACGGATCCGTCTCGGGAAGGAGGCGGGTCGGGTCCACGTAGAGGGACATGGCGTCAGCACCCTCCAGCCGCACGAGCCAGGGCTGGCGGTTGTGAGGGTTGGGGGCCAGCAGGCCATGGGCCAGGACGAAGCGGCGGGGATCGGACTCGCCCTGGCCAGGTTGGCGCCAGGCGGCATAGGGATCTGGCGTTTCGGTGGGGCCGGAGCAGCCGGCAGACGCGAGGACAGGGGCGGCGGCCAGGAGTTGGAAGATGTGGCGTCGGGTGGGCATGGGTCAGCGCTCCTGCTTAGACCTAAACTATATCACTTAGGCCTAAACGAATGACAAGCCCTTGCCGTTCCCGCTGGGTCCGGGGATGATCTCGCATGCCGAAAGCCCCTGCAAAGCGACGCGCAGCGCCCCGGAAATCCCCCGCTGAACGCGCCCGGATCGAGGCCCTGTTCGAGCGGTTCGAGGCGGCGGAGAGCGATCCTCGCACCGAGCTGGACCATTCGAGCCCCTACACCCTGCTCGCGGCGGTCGCCCTTTCCGCCCAGGCTACAGACGTGGCGGTGAACAAGGCGACGACCCGCCTGTTCGCCGTCGCCGACACGCCAGGGAAGATGCTGGAACTGGGAGAGGCCGGGATCATCCCCTACATCGCCTCCATCGGCCTGTTCCGTACCAAGGCGAAGAACCTGGTCGCCGCCGCCCGGATCCTGGTCGACACGCATGGCGGCGAGGTGCCCCTCGAGCGCGAGGCGCTTCAGGCCCTGCCGGGCGTGGGCCGGAAGACGGCCAGCGTGGTGCTCAATGAGCTGGGGGTTGAACCGGCCATCGCAGTCGACACCCATGTCTTCCGGGTCTCCCACCGCCTGGGCCTCGCCAGGAGCAAGACCCCCGACAAGGTCGAGCACGAGCTCATGTCGGCGATCCCCGATCCCTGGAGGACCCGGGCCCACCACTGGCTGATCCTGCATGGCCGGTATGTCTGCATCGCTCGCCGCCCGAAGTGCGACGACTGCCCCGTCGCCGACCTTTGCCCGTCGCGGGGGCGGGAGGCCTAGATCCCGCTCCCTTCAGACGTTCCATCTGAGGGGAACAGGCTCTAGGAGCCGGCCCGGGTGCGCACCGGGACCGAAAGGTCGCAGAGGCCAAGGTCCGCACCGCGGGCCCTCCGGGCCTCGGCCAGGCGACGCGAGAAGGCGGGCCCCTCCACGTCGAGGACTTCCAGCCGAGGGCGCTCGGCAGCAGGCAGGTCCACGGCCGGGCGAACCCGGATCATCCTGTCCGGGGCGGCCGGCGGCTCCCCCGGCGCGATCGCTGCCAGCACGTCCAGCCCCTCCACCACCTGGCCCCAGACCGTATAGTCGTGGTCCAGTCGCCGGGCGGGCGCCAACATGAAGAAGATCTCGGAATTGGCGGTGCGAACCCCTTCTTGCCGCCCCATGCCGGCGGTCCCGGTGCAATACGCGCCCCAGCCCCGGCCATGACCGTCCAGGACCACGGGGTTGACCCCCAGGAAGCCCTCCGAGCCCTCTGCCGAACGACGCGCGGCGGCAAAGCCCTGCCCGGGGGTCCGGAAGATGAACTCCGGGGGCAGGTCGGGATGGGCCGAGACCCCGCCATCGCGATTGTTCGGGTTGCCGGTCTGGGCGACGAACCCGGGGATCACCCGGTGGAACTGCAGGCCGTCATAGACCCCCTCCCGGGCCAGACGCAGGATGCGCTCGACGGCGAGGGGCGCGAAGTCGGGACGAAGCCGAACCGTCATCCGGCCCCGGCTGGTGTCGATCACCAGGAGCTCGGCGTCCGGGATCGACCGCCATTCCGGGGCATCCGAGCGGGCGGGGAGCGGGGAGGCGAGACCGGCCGCCAGGATGGCGGCGGCCAGGGCGAGGCCGGGAAGGACGCGGGGCATGGACGTGTCTTGCCACGGCGGGCCGGATTGCTCCAGACCCGCTTTGCCTGTAGCTAGCCCCCGCTCCGCTAGGCCGGGAGGCCCCATGACCGAACTCTTCGACGTCGCCGCAATCGGTAATGCCATCGTCGACGTCATCGCCCCTGCGGACGAGGACTTCATCTCGGCGGAAGGCCTCGCCCGGGGCGCCATGACCCTTGTGGATCAGGCCCGCGGGAGCGAACTCTATGCGCGGATGGCTCCCGGCGTTGAGACCTCCGGCGGATCGGCGGCCAACACCGTCGCCGGCCTGGCCAGCCTGGGCGCCCGTACCGCCTTCCTGGGCAAGGTGGCCAACGACCAGCTGGGCGAGGTCTTCGCCCATGACCTACGCGCCATCGGCGTCCACTTCCCGAGCCTGCCCCTGCAGGACGGCCCCGCCACGGCCCGGTGCCTGGTCAATGTCACGCCGGATGGGCAGCGCACCATGTGCACCTATCTCGGGGCCTCGGTGGAGTTCACCGACGCCGACATCGACCCGGCTGTCATCGAGGCGGCGCAGATCGTCTATCTCGAAGGCTACCTGTTCGACGCTGAACCCGCCCGGAAGGCCTTTGCCAAGGCGGCAGGCCTGGCCCGGGCCTCCGGCCGGCAGATTGCCCTTACCCTCTCCGACGGCTTCGTGGTCGAGCGCCACCGCGCCGCCCTCCTGGGCTTTATCAGTGCTCAGGTGGACATCCTCTTCGCCAACGAAGCCGAGGCCCTGGCCCTGTTCGAGACCGAGGACCTGGCCGTGGCGGTAGACGGCCTGCGCGCCCGGACGCGCCTGTCCGCCGTGACCCGAAGCGAGAAGGGCTCCCTCCTGATCGGCGATGGGGAGGTCGCCTCGATTCTGGCCTGGCCCGTGGAAAAAATCGTGGACACGACCGGTGCCGGCGACCAATACGCAGCCGGTGTGATGTACGGTCTCGCCGCCGGGCGGCCGCTGGAGGTTTGCGGACATCTGGGGGCCCTGGCGGCAGCCGAGGTGATTTCTCACTATGGGCCGCGGCCGCAGGTCTCCCTGCGGGCTCTGGCCGACCGGGAAGGACTCTAGTCCATGGCGCGCACAGCCGAGGTGGTTCGCGAGACCCGCGAAACCAAGATCACCGTCAGGGTCAATCTCGACGGGGCGGGAGTGACCCGCATCCACACCGGCATCGGTTTCCTGGATCACATGCTCGACTCCCTCGGCCGCCACGGCGCGCTTGACCTCGACATCGAGGCGAAGGGTGACCTGCACATCGACTTCCACCACACGGTGGAGGACGTCGGCATCGTTCTTGGCCAAGCCGTTCGCCAAGCCCTGGGGGACTTCCGGGGAATCCGCCGGTTCGGCCTGGCGGTAATCCCCATGGACGAGACCCTCACCCGCTGCGCGGTGGACCTGTCGAACCGGCCCTACCTGGTCTGGCGGACCGAATTCCCGACGCCCAAGGTCGGCGACATGGACACGGAACTCTTCAAGGAGTTCCACCACGCCTTCGCGACCAACGCGGGGGCCTGCATCCACCTGGAGACCTTCTACGGGGCCAATTCGCACCACATTGCGGAGAGCGGGTTCAAGGCCCTTGGCCGGGCCCTGCGCGAGGCGCTGGAGATCGATCCCCGGGCCGGTGGGCAGGCGCCCTCGACCAAGGGCTCGCTCTGACCGAATGAGCCGCCTCGCCCTGATCGACTACGGGTCGGGCAACCTGCGCTCGGCCGAGAAGGCACTCGTCCGTGCAGGTGGCGGTGCGGTGTCAGTCCAGGTCACCCATGCGCCTGAAGACGTCCTGGCGGCGGACCGGATCGTCCTGCCCGGTGTCGGGGCCTTCGCCGCCTGCATGACCGCCCTCGACGCCCGGCCGGGCCTCCGGGAGGCGCTGGAGGAGGCGGTCAAGGGGCGAGGGCGGCCCTTCCTCGGCATCTGCGTGGGGATGCAGCTGATGGCCTCCCGTGGACTCGAGTTCGGCGTGACGCCGGGCCTGGACTGGATTCCCGGTGAGGTCCGCCGCCTCAAGCCCGAGGACCCCGCTGCAAAGGTCCCGCACATGGGCTGGAACGACCTGGTGGATCCCCACGGGCCGGAGCTGATCGCCGGGATCGGGGCCTGTCCCATGTATTTCACGCACTCCTTCGCCTTCTGGCCCGAGGACCCGGCACACGTGGCGGCGCAGGCCGATCATGGTGGCCGCTTCCCCGCCGCCGTGGTCCGGGACAATATGGCGGGCGTGCAGTTCCATCCCGAAAAATCCCAGTCCGCAGGCCTGGCCCTGCTGTCGCGTTTCCTGGAGTGGCGCCCGTGATCCTCTATCCGGCCATCGACTTGAAGAACGGCGAATGCGTCCGTGTCCTGCACGGCGACCTCGATACGGCGACGGTCTTCAACACCTCCCCGGCGGACCAGGCGCGGACCTGGGCAGGCGCTGGTTTTCACTGGATCCATGTCGTCGATCTGAACGGCGCGGTGGAGGGCCGGGCGGTCAACGCCGGGGCTGTGGAGGCCATACTCGACGCCGTCTCCACCCCTGTTCAGCTGGGCGGCGGCATCCGCCGGCTCGAGGATATCGAGCGCTGGATCGAGGCCGGAGTCTCCCGGGTCATACTGGGCACGGTGGCGGTCACCCAGCCGGAGATCGTGCTTGAGGCTGCCCGCCTGTGGCCCGAGCAGATCGCCGTCAGCGTCGACGTGCGTGGCGGCAAGGTCGCCACTCAGGGTTGGACGGAGAACACGGACCTCGACGCCGTGACCGTGGCCCGCCGGTTCGAGGACGGCGGAGTCGGCGCCCTGATCATCACGGACATCGACCGGGACGGGACCGTCATGGGGTTCAATGTCGAGGCCTTCGGGGCAATAGCCGACGCGGTGGCCATTCCCGTCATCGCCGCCGGCGGCCTCGCCTCGGTGGAGGACATCCTCCACCTGAAGGCCCGCCGCGGGACCCCGGTGGCTGGCGTGGTCCTGGGCCGGGCCCTGTACAACGGCGCCATCGATCCCGCCCTCGCCCTGGCGGCCTCGGCCTGACCATGCTGAAAATCCGCGTCATACCCTGCCTCGACGTCAAGGACGGGCGCGTGGTCAAGGGCGTGAACTTCGTCGCCCTGCGCGACGCCGGCGACCCCGTCGAGCAGGCCAGGGCCTATGACGCGGCGGGGGCAGACGAACTCATGTTCCTGGACATCACGGCCAGCCAGGAGGGCCGGGGGGCCATACTCGACGTGGTCGCGCGGACGGCGGACGTCTGTTTCATGCCCCTGTCGGTGGGCGGCGGCATTCGCTCGGTGGAGGACGCGCGCGCCCTCCTCCTGGCGGGGGCTGACAAGATCAGCGTGAATACGGCGGCCGTTGAGGATCCAGACCTGGTCTCCCGCTGCGCCGACGCCTTCGGCTCCCAGGCGGTTGTGGCGGCGATCGACGCCCGGGCCGTCCCGGGGGGCGGCTGGCGGGTCTTCACCTACGGAGGACGGCGCGACACTGGATTGGACGTTGCCGCTTGGGCCTCCGAGGTGGTGCGGCGGGGCGCCGGCGAGATCCTCCTGACCTCCATGGACCGTGATGGGGTCCGCAGCGGCTACGACCTGGACCTGTTGCGGGCGGTGACAAACGCCGTCAAGGTTCCCGTGATCGCCTCAGGGGGCGCAGGGGGGGCCCGGCACATGGTCGAAGCCGTCACCGAAGGGGGCGCCGACGCCGTCCTCGCTGCCTCCATCTTCCACTTCGGCGATGTCTCCATCGGTGAAGTCAAGGCGGCCATGGCTGAGGCCGGGGTAGCGGTCCGGGCGGCGGAGTCCGCTGTATGACCCGGCTCGGCGAGGCGATCAGCCGGCTAGAGTCGGTCATTGAGGCCCGCCGCGGCGCGAGCCCTGACAGCTCCTGGACGGCCAGACTGCTCCAGGACGGAGCCCCCCGGGCAGCACGAAAGTTTGGCGAGGAAGCCGTTGAGGCGGTGATCGCAGCCGTCAGCGGGGACCGCGAGGGCCTGTCCGCCGAGGCTGCGGATGTGCTCTATCACCTCCTGGTCCTGCTGGCGGCCTCGGGCGTCTCGCCGGATGAGGTGGCTATGCGCCTGGAGGCCCGCGAAGGGGTCTCGGGCCTCGAGGAAAAGGCCGCCCGGACCCCCGGGTCTGCATGAAGGCCCCGTCCCTCACCCTCCAGATCCTCGGGGGACTGATCGCTGGCCTGGCGGTCGGCTCGGTCCTGCACGCCGTCCAGACGCCCGGCGGGATGCGCGTGGTGGCGGCGGCCGACGCCATCGGTGGCGTCTGGCTGGACGCCCTGCGCATGACCATCATCCCCCTCGTCTTCGCCCTGATGGTCACCGGCATGGCGAGGGCGGCGGAGACGGCCGAACGCGGCGGGCTCGCGGCGCGCGCCCTGGTGGTCTTCGCCATCCTTCTGCTCGTCGCCACCAGCCTGACCGCCCTTTTCGCGCCAGCCCTCCTGTCGGTATGGCCCGCACCCGCCGAGGCGGCGGCGGCCCTTCGGGCCTCGGCGGCGGGGGGCCTTGCGAAGATCCCGGAGACGCCGCCGCTGGCGGACTGGCTCCGCGCCTTCATCCCGGCCAATCCGGTGAAGGCGGCGGCCGAAGGCGCCATGGCCTCCCTGGTGGTCTTCGCCCTGATCTTCGGCCTGGCGGTCTCGCGGCTCGACAGTGCGCGCCGGGAAGCCCTGGTTCTGGTGTTCGACGGCGTCCAGGCCGCCATGATGGTGATCGTCCGTTGGGTCCTTGCCCTGGCGCCGCTTGGGGTCTTCCTCCTGGCCCTGACGGTCGGCGCGCGGACAGGCGTCGGGGCCGTCGGCCTTCTCGGCCACTATGTGGTCGTCATCACCCTGATGTGCCTGATGGCGGGCGCGCTGGGCCTGGGCGCAGCCCTCTTCGGGGGCCGCACCCCCCCTGGAGACCTGGCGGCGGCCATGACCCCCGTCGGCGCCATGGCCATCTCGACCCAGTCCTCCCTGGCCTGCCTGCCGGTCATGCTGGCCGCCTGCGCTCGGCTCGGGGTTCCTGAGGGCGTCCGGGGCTTGGTCCTGCCCATGGGCGTGGCCCTGTTCCGGATCACGAGCCCCGCCGGAAACCTGGCGGTGGCCCTCTATGTCGCCCATCTCTACGGGGTGCAGCTGAGTGCCGGTCAGGTGATCGCCGGCGTCCTGGTGGCGGCCCTTGTCAGCCTGGCAGCGGTAGGGGTGGCCAGCTCGGTCACCTTCTTCACCACCCTGGTCCCCATCTTCATGAGCATGGGCCTGCCCATGGAGCTTCTGCCCCTCCTCCTGGCGGTCGAGACCTTCCCGGATTTCTCACGCACCCTCGGCAACGTCGCCGGGCACGTGGGGGTCACGGCCTGGGCGGCGCGCTGGCGGGGAGCGGGCGTCGCTTGAGGGCGATATAGAGCGCGCCCTCGCCTCCATGGCGCCTGTGCGCCTCTGAAATCCCCGCGACAACGGCCTGGAGGTGCGGTGCGGCCAGCCACTCCGGCGTCAGGCGGCGCAGCACGCCGTCTCCCCTCAGCCCCTTGCCGGTGATCACCAGGACCGAGCGGAGGCCATCGCGCCAGCACTCCAGGACAAAGCCCTCCAGGGCCGCCCGGGCGGCCTCCTGCCCGAGGCCGTGCAGGTCGATGTGCGCACCAAGGGGATCCCGCTCCCGGGCGATCCGCCGGAGGCGGACGGGCTCAAGGGCCTTGGGCCCGGCAGGGCCCGGCCGGCGGAGCGTCGCGGCAGGCGGCGGCGGGGTGCGCAGGGGCGGCTCCGGGCCCAGGTGAATGCCGGGGGACGGCGCGGACTCTGCGGCGGCGCTGGCGCGCCCCGGCAGGGGGTGGATGGTGGCGGCCACCTGGGACCAGAGCCTGTGCTCCTCAGGGTGCAGCGGGCGCTTCATGGCCTGGGGACCAGTCGGTAGAGCCGCAGGACGTGGCGAATGCGACCCGCCTCCAGCCCCGCCTCGGGACCCTGCCCGATGTAGAGGTCGGCGCGGATGTCGCCGACGATGGCACCGCCGGTGTCCAGGGCCGTGACGAGCCGGCGATAGGCCGGTATCGCGCCGGACAGGAGCGGGCTTCGGGCGTCGATCCAGTAGAGGTCGCCCGCCAGGTGGCGCGACAAGTCAACCGCAATGGCCCGGCCCGGCGGCAGGGGAACGCCTGCTGCACCCCGGGGGGGCAGTCCGTCCTCCGGCGCCAGGCGGAAAAAGACGTAGCGGGCATTGAGGGCCATGATGGCGTCGGCCTCCGGACCCCTGTGGGCGGCCAGCCAGGACCGGATGCCCTCCGCCGAGGTCTGCCCGGCCCCCAGGAGCCCGCGCTCGCGCAGGGTATTGGCGATCCCCGAGAAGGGCTGGCTGTTGGTGCCGCCGAAGACCGCCCGGACAGGCGGACCGGCGGGGAAGATCAGGGTTCCTGAGCCCTGGATCTGGAGAAAGAACTTTTCCTCGGGTTTCAGCCAGGCGAGGGCATCCGGCGCAGGACGGGCCTCGATCTTTGCCCTGTCAGCATAGGCCCCACCCTCCGGGGGCAGGTCAGTGGGGCGGGGGCGCAGGGGCGCCGAGTATTCCGCGTCGGGGGTCCGCCTCGCCTCGTAGATCGGGGCGAAATAGCCCGTCAGTACACCTTCTCCCGGCAGGGATTGGGCCAGGAAGCGGCGCTCGAAGAAGTCTCGGGCGGCGACCGCGTCCAGGAGATCCACGGCCATGGCGTCGCGGCAGGCCTGCGCCATGCCGGGGGTCCGCCGCACCCGGCAGTTGGCGCGCCAGGCCTCGAAGGCGGCGGCATGGTCCTCTTCGGCCCAACCGGGAAGGTCAGAAAGGGGACGGAGCGCCTCGGCGGGCGGCGGATCCTGCGGCCCGGGCTGGGGTTGCACCGGCGCAGGAACCGCCAGACGCGGGGACGCGGGCACGGGAGACGACGTGCGCGGGGTCTGGCCTGGGGTCGGGCCTGGGATGGGGGATGTCGCGCAGGCGGCGAGCAGGAAGAGCCCGGCCAGGGCGAGGAGACCCGGCCCGCGCACGGTTCAGGCTTCGGCGGCGTCGACGCCCGCGAGGCGCCAGGCGCCTTCGCGGTCCGAGAGGTCGCGCTCGAAGGTCCACAGCTCGGCTGTCCGACGCTCCAGGGCGTGCGGTTCGGCCGCGGCTGAAGCCCGTGTGGTCTGCGTGAGTTCACCCAGGAAGCGGACGACGATGCGGACCCTGTCACCATCGACTTCCGCGGCCTCGACGTCCGAGCGCGGAGGATTCGGGACCTCGACGCCTTCCTGGCGACCCGCAGCTTCCCGCTCGGCCATGCCGGCCTCGAAGGCCGCCATGACATCGGGGGTGAGAAGGGGCTTCAGCACCTCACGGTCCCCCGCAGCGTAGGCGGTGACGATGGAGCGATAGGCCGTTCTGGCCGTAGACAGAAAGACCTGATGTTCGAAGCCGGGATCCCGGGCCCGCACAGCGGCGAGCCCTTCGGGAGCCTCATCGGAAGCCGAGGCGTCAGGGGTCAGGGGAACCCCAGGCCGGCGGAGCGGAGCCGCGTCGGGCGCGCGCACGGCCCGGTCTTCAGGTTGGCGGCCAACTCGGCGGCCCAGCACCGCATAGAGCTGCAACAGGGCCAGGGCGGCGACGATGGCGAGGAGGATCAACTGCAGCACGGCTTGGGCGTTTCACTTCAATTGTTGCGTCCAGCTCTTTATATAGAGGGTTCTATCGCTCCCGTCAGGTGCCGGGCGCCGAGATTGCGCACCGGGCGCCCCCATGATAGCCACCCCGACGGCTTTCGGGCCGGTTCTCAGCCCGGTTCCCAGCCCAATTGTCAGGCCGCACCGGGGCGGTCCAGGTCCATACGGAGCCTTGCGAATGTCCGACGCCGATACCCAGAATGTACCCGCCGAGGCCGAAGTCGCCGCCGCCCCCGAGCCCGGAATTCGCATCCTGGCGCAGTTCGTCCGGGACCTTTCGTTCGAAAACCCGCGGGCGCCGGATGTCCTGAGGTCGGGCGGACCCCAGCCCCAGATCGACATGGGCGTCGAGATGAACGCCCGGGGCCGGGATGACGGGCTCTTCGAGGTCGACCTGCGGCTGTCCGCCCGTGCCGTGCGCGAGGACGGGCCGGTGTTCATGGTCGAGCTGGTTTATGGTGGCCTGTTCGCCATCGATGGGGTGCCGAGCGACAGCCTCGAGCCCGTCCTGCTGGTGGAATGCCCCCGGTTCCTGTTCCCCTTCGCCCGCCGGATCATCGCCGACGTGACGGCTGATGGCTCCTTCCCGCCCTTCTTGCTCGACCCGATCGACTTCAGCGCCGTCTACATGGCCCGCAAGGCAGAGGCCGAAGGCATGGGCGAGGCCCAGGGCACCGCCTGACCCTTCAGGATGGGTCTGCTTCCAGCCAGGTCTTCCAAAGGTCGGATTTCAGGGTCCCCAGGACAAATTCCGCATGACGCGCGCGCTCGGCATCGGTGGAGAGGCGCGTCAGTATGTTTGGACGCGCGCCGTAGGCGCCTCGGGCCGCTGACGTCATCGGGCCGGAGGCGGGCTCGATCGTCAGCTCCAGGGCTCGCTCCCGGCCGCCGCTGAGCTCGAGATAGACAGCCGCCAGAAGCCGGGCGTCGATCAGTGCGCCGTGCTTCTCGCGCTCCGACAGGGAGATCCGGAACCGCTTGCAAAGGGCGTCGAGGGAGTTCTGCATGCCGGGAAACCGCCGCCGGGCAAGGGCAAGGGTGTCGATCCACCGAGGCTCGGGGATCTCCGGCAGGCCGGCAAGGCCCAGTTCCCAGTTCACGAAGGCCCGGTCGAAGCCGGCATTGTGGGCCACCACAGGTGCTTCTCCGATGAAGTCGAGGAAGGCGTGGGCGATGTCGGGATCGGCAAACTTCGGCTTGCCCCTCAGGAAGGCTGAGGACAGGCCGTGGACCCGCTCGGCGTCGGCGGGCATGTCGCGCTCGGGGTCGATATAGGCGTGGAAGCTCCGCCCGGTGGGCAGGAGATCCTCAATCTCCAGGGCGGCGATCTCGACCAGCCTGTGCCCGAGCTGGGGCTCGAAGCCAGTGGTTTCAGTGTCGAGGACAATCTCGCGAGACATTTTCTGGAGATGCCCTGTTTCGGTCCGGGCATCAATCTGCGGGTCTGTCTGGCAAGATCCTGTTCCGATAAGTGGGAACCGGTTACCGGATTCAATCAGGATCTCACTTTTTGAACTTAGAGCCTGTTTTGCCCCTTCAGACGTTCCAGCTGAAAGGGACCGGCCCTATGCGCGCCTGGAGGTCCAGGAGGGATGGCGGAGGGCGGCCAGAATCCGCGTCACCTCTGCCCTGGCGGGCTCGAGGCCACCGCCGGTTTCGATGACGAAATCCGCCCGGGCGCGCTTGTCCGCATCAGGGGTCTGGCGCGAGAGGATGGCGTCCAGGCGTTCCGGGGTCATGCCCTCCCGGGCGAGCACCCTGGCCCTCTGGACATCCGGGGGGGCCGTGACCACAGCCACGGCGTCCATGTTGCGCTCGCCCCCGGTCTCGAAGAGGAGTGGAATGTCGAAGACCAGGATGTCCGCGCCCGAGGCCTCGGCCTGGAGGAGGAATTCGGCCCGGTCCCGGCCCAGCAGGGGGTGAACCACGGTGTTCAGCCGGGTCATGGCCGCATCGTCCCCGAGGACCCTCAGCCTCAGGGCCTCCCGGTTCACCGCACCGTCCCAGGTCACGCCGGGGAAGGCAGCCTCGAGAGGCTCCACCGCGGCGCCCCCTTTCAGGTAGAGCGCGGCCACCGCTGCGTCGGCGTCGTAGACCGGGACGCCAGCCTCCCGGAACATCTGCGCCGTGGTGGACTTGCCCATGCCGATGGAGCCGGTCAGGCCGAGGTGGATCATTCCGCGTCTCCGAGGATTTGGAGGACCCGGCCGCGGACATCGCAGCCGGCGGGGGGCCTCTGGCCGAAGAAGGCCTCGAAGGCGGGCATGGCCTGGCCAATCAGCATGTCGAGGCCATCCACGGTGACGAGGCCACGCGCCGCGCCGGCCAGGAGGAAGGGGGTCCGGAGAGGACGGTAAGTCATGTCCATAACCACGGCGTGGGCCGGGGCTGCCGTCAGGTCCGGCGGCGGCGCGGCGGCCTCGTCCAGTCCGGCGGAACTGGCGTTGATGATGGCCGCGGCACCGTCGAGGGCGTCGGCAGCGTCGGCGAGGTCAAAAATGCGGATCGCACCGCCGAGCGCTGTCGACAAGGCTTCTGCCCGCGCCCGGGTCCGATTGACGATGCGGACCTCAGGACAGCCGGCCGCCAGGAAGGTGGCCGCGGCACCCCGGGCTGCGCCGCCGGCGCCGAAGAAGACGGCCGGTCCCCGGTCCGGACGGAAACCTGGTGCCTGCCGGGCAAAGGCGTAGAGCAGGCCCTCACCGTCCGTATTGTCGGCCGCCACGGTGCCGTCCTGGCGGAAGAGAAGGAGGTTGGCTGCACCGGCCGCCTGCGCCCGGCCCGAGACATGGTCAGCGGCGGCGAGAGCGTCGGTCTTGAAAGGCAGGGTGACGTTCAGTCCCGCCAGGGACCCTCCGCGGAAGCCGTCGACGAAGGCGGCGAACCTCCCGGGGGCGACGCTGAAGGCCAGGTAGGCGCCGTCCAGGCCGGCGGCTTCAAGCCAGGTGTTGTGCAGGACGGGGCTGAGGGAGTGGGCGATGGGGTGGCCCACCACCCCGGCCAGGCGGGTGGCGGCGGTGAGGTTCATGGCAGAAGGACGCCTTCCCCCCGAAGGAACTCCAGGAGGCCGGTGAGGGGCAGGCCGAGAATGCTGAAATAATCCCCGGTGATCTCGGAAAAGAGCTGTACCCCCGGCCCTTCGAGCCGGTAGGCGCCCACGGAGCCAAGCAGGGCCTCTCCCTCTGCGGAGATATAGGCCTCAAGGAAGGCCGGGCTGAAGTCGCGCATGACCAGTTCGGCAGTGGAGAGGGTCTCCCAGACGATCTCGCCCGAACGCGCCACCGCCACGGCGGCGTGGAGGGCGTGCCGGTGGCCCCTCATGGCCCAGAGCCGCTCGGCGGCGGCCTCCAGGGTGGGGGGCTTGTCGTGCAGCCGGCCCTCGAAATCGAGGGTCTGGTCGGCACCGATCACCAGGCCCGGGCGCAGATACGAGACCGCCAGGGCCTTCTCGCGCGCCAGGGCCGAGGCGATGGCTGCGGGGCCAGCACCCTCAGCCAGCATCCGCGCCTTCAGTATGTCTTCGTCCAACCCGGAATCCGCAGGCTCGAAGGGAACCCCTGCACCCCGCAGGACGGCAGAGCGCGCCGCGCTCCTTGAGGCCAGGATGACGTTGGGAGCCTTCATGGGGTGACCTCCGTCGCAGGGCGGTTGTCCTGCAGCAGGTTGAGCACCGCCGCCGCCGTCTCCTCGACCGATCTGCGGGTGACATCGATTACCGGCCAGCCCTGGCGCTCATAGAGCCGGCGCGCCTGCACCACCTCCTCGCGGACCGCCTCCATGTCCGTGTAGCTGGTGTCCCGGTTCTCCCGAAGGGACAGAAGGCGGTTTCGCCGGATCTGGATGAGTCGGTCGGGAGAGATGGTCAGTCCGACGATCAGCGCCTTTTCTAGCTGGTTCAGCTTTTCCGGGACCGGGGCACCCGGAACCAGGGGGACGTTGGCGGCGCGGATCCCCCGATGGGCCAGGTAGATGCAGGTGGGTGTCTTGGACGTCCGCGAGACCCCCACAAGGACGACATCCGCCTGGTCCAGCTCCTGGCCGCCCTGCCCGTCGTCGTGACCGATCGCGTAGTTCAGGGCATCCATCCGATTGAAATAATCGGTGTCCAGAGCGTGCTGGACACCAACCCTGCGGGTCAGGGAGGCACCAAGATAGCGCGACAGGGCAGAGACCAGGGGGTCCAGGGCGGCGATGCAGGGCATGTCCAGCCGCCGGCATCCATCTTCCAAAAGGGTCCTGAGGTTGTCATCGACGATGGTGTGCATGACCATGCCCGGGGCCGCCTCGATGTCCGAAAGGGCCCGCTCAAGTTGCCGGGGAGAGCGTACCAGGGCGTAATAGTGCTCGATGGGCAGGACGTTCTCGAACCTCGCACAGACGGCTCTGGCCATGGCGTTGAGGGTTTCGCCCGTGGAATCGGACACCAGATGTACGTGGAAGAAGGTCGCAAAACGTGAGGCGGAGGTCATGGCCGGGGTGACGCTCGGTTCGGGGCCTGGAGGGAAACCTGTGGACGAAACTGTCGACACCCTCTTAGCCGATGTCGCCCAGGGTGGGGAGAAAACACCTGGCGACAGAGCGGATCAAACAGGCGATCGCAAGAGCGGGTGTGAAACTGCCGTTTGATCCACCGGAGCCGCTAGCTGTGGACCGATGGACTACAAGGTTAACGAATGGGGCATATGGGCGGCCGCCCAGGAGAACTTCTTCACTGCAATTCCCCAAAAATCCTTTTATATTTCAAGTTATTACGGCTTTTCCACAGATGAGTCCAGCCGTCTCCTGAGACAGTGGATGAACCGTGCAGACGACGGTGGACCCCGATGGGAAAACGGCATCTATCCCCGGTTTCTGCCGCCCCTCTACCCCTACGACTCCAAAAGAAAGATCTTCAAGTCGGAAGGAAGGAAACGGTTCTCTGATCCCCACGCTTGAGCGGAAAGGCTTGGCGAGGTTTAAGGGCCCCATGTCTGACGCCTCGACTCCCAAGCTGCTGCGAACCCTGGCCGGCGAAGGCTTTGCGCGCCCTCCCGTCTGGTTCATGCGGCAGGCGGGACGCTCGCTTCCCGAGTACCGGGAGCTCCGGACCCGGGCCAAGGACTTCCTCGCCTTCTGCTACGATCCGGAGATGGCCGCCGAGGCGACCCTCCAGCCCATGCGGCGGTTCCCCTTCGACGCGGCCATTGTTTTCGCTGACATCCTGCTCATCCCCCAGGCCCTGGGCCAGGAGGTCTGGTTCGAGGCCGGGGAGGGCCCGCGCCTTGGGGCCTTGCCAGAGATTGCCGCCCTGGCGGGTGAAATCGAGGCGTCGACGGGACGACTGGCCTCGATTGGCGAGACGCTGACCCGGGTGCGCGCTGCGTTGGAACCCGAACGGGCGCTGATCGGCTTTGCCGGGGCGCCCTGGACAGTCGCCACCTACATGATCGAGGGACGGGGATCGGACCGGTCGGGGGCCCGAAGCTTTGCCTACGCCCAGCCCGAGGTCCTGGACCGGATCCTGGAGATCCTCAGCGATGCTACCGCCAGGTACCTGGTGATGCAGGCCAGGAGCGGCGCCCAAGTCCTCAAGCTCTTCGAAAGCTGGGCCGAAGGTCTGGCCGAGGATGTCTTCGAAAGGGTCGTTATCCGGCCACATCAGGACATCATCCGTCGAGTCCGCGCCGCTGGCGTCGACGCCCCCTTCATCGGTTTCCCGAGGGGGGCCGGGGTGCTCGTAGACCGATACGCCGAAGCCGTGCCAGTCCAGGCGGTGGCGCTCGACACCCAGGCCAGCCTGGCTCAGGGTCGGCGGATCCAGGCGGGGGGCAAGACCATCCAGGGGGCCCTCGACAATCTTCTGCTGCGCGTGGGTGGTGACGCCATGGACGCCCGGATCGACACCCTTATCGAGGCCTGGTCGCCGGGTCCCTACATCTTCAATCTTGGGCACGGCGTCCTGCCCGATACCCCTGTCGCCAATATCGAACGCGCCGTCCGAAGGATCACTGGGAAATGAGCCGCCTCGCCGTCGTCCTCTTCAATCTTGGGGGTCCGGACGGTCCGGACGCCGTTCGCCCCTTCCTGTTCAACCTGTTCCGGGACCGGGCCATCATCGGCGCACCAGCACCCATCCGCTATCCCCTGGCCGCCTTCATCTCCGCCACCCGCGCCAAGGGCGCCCGGGCCAACTATGCCATCATGGGCGGGGGCTCTCCCCTCCTCCCGGAGACCCGACGGCAGGCCGAAGCCCTGGAAGCCGAGTTGAATCGGAGTGAGCCCGGCCGGGAAAGCCGGGTCTTCATCTCCATGCGCTACTGGAAGCCGTTCGCGCCTGAGACCGCGCAGGCAGTGGCCGCCTGGAACCCAGACGAAATCGTCCTCCTCCCCCTGTACCCGCAGTACTCGAGCACCACTTCGGAGTCGTCCCTGTCGGACTGGGAGCGCGCCTACCGCGGGCCGGGCCGGACACGGTCGGTCTGCTGCTATCCGACCCTCGAGGGGCTGGTCGAGGCCCATGCCCAGGCCATTCGGTCCGCCTGGGAGAAGGGCGGCCGCCCTGAAGGTCTTCGGCTCCTGTTTTCCGCCCATGGGCTGCCGGAGACGGTCGTGGCCGGCGGCGATCCCTACCAGGTCCAGATCGAGGCGACGGCTGCGGCAGTCGCTGCCCGGCTTCCAGAGCTCCCGGATTGGCGCATCAGTTACCAGAGCCGGGTCGGGCCTCTGAAATGGATCGGCCCGGCCACGGACGACGAGATCCGCAGGGCAGGCGGGGAAGGCCTGGGGGTGATCGTCTCGCCGATCGCCTTTGTCTCCGAGCATGTGGAGACCCTGGTCGAGCTGGACCATGAATATGCCGAGCTGGCCCACGAGGCAGGTTGCCCGGTCTGGATACGGGCCGCGACACCGGGGGTCGATCCGGGCTTTATCAGCGCGCTGGGCGGAGCCGTGGACAGGGCGCTTGGACGCGCTTCGGGTCCTGCGCCGGACGGTAGCTGGACCTGCCCGGCGTCCTGCAAGCGGTGCCCGGTCGGACAGATGGGAAAGAAGAGCCGCCGATGAACCTCTACGACCTCCTTCGGGGTCTCCATATCCTGGCGGTGATCGCCTGGATGGCCGGCATGTTGTACCTGCCGCGGCTCTTCGCCTACCACGCGAACGCGGTGCCTGGGTCGGAGATGGACCTGACCTTCCAGACCATGGAGCTGAAGCTGTACAGGATCATCATGGGGCCGGCGATGATCGCTGCCCTCCTGCTGGGCCTGGGTCTGATCTGGGTGGATGCCACACAGAGGTTGGGCGGATGGGGCTTCCTGCTCGAGGCTTGGATGCTCGTGAAGCTCGCCGGCGTCGTCTTCCTGATCGGCTGGCATCACTTCCTGGGCGCCGCGCAAAAGCGGTTTGTCGCCGGAACCAACACCCGGTCGAACCGGTTCTGGCGCGCTACGAACGAACTTCCCTTCCTGGCGGCCATCGTCATGGTTCTCGCTGTCACCCTCGAATTCGGTCGTTAGAGCCTGCGGGGCGTTGGAAAATCGGTCAGAAGCCCGCTGGACCGGTCACCAGGCTTGACCCGGCGTGGCGGCTGTGGTTCGGCTGGCACGCTTCCCTCCGCCCCTATCGGCACTGGGGGCCCCCGCCTCTTGCCGGACTCACGCGCCATCCCAGGGATCGGCCAGAGCTCCCGGAACGAAAACATTTGAACGGACCTGGGTGACTCCGCCCGGGATCCCTGTCGCCGGCGGAAGCGCCTGGCGCCGTCAGGACTGCGCATAATGTCTGAAGACAACTTTTTCCCCGACCCCGCCGACCTGGTTGAAGCCATCGAGGATGCCTCGCTTGATGGGGACACGGCCTCTGCAGAGGACGATGAGCCTACTCAGGCCGCCCAGGCCATCGCCGTCATGGGGCTTACGCGCATGTCGCTCCAGGAGCTGAAGGACAAGTCCCCCGCCGACCTGCTGTCCTTCGCTGAGACCCTGGAGATCGAGAACGCCAACTCCATGCGCAAGCAGGACATGATGTTCGCCATCC
Source organism: uncultured Alphaproteobacteria bacterium (assembly GCA_903933475.1). Taxonomy (GTDB): domain Bacteria; phylum Pseudomonadota; class Alphaproteobacteria; order Caulobacterales; family Caulobacteraceae; genus Phenylobacterium. Next base: position 22,583 of record CAIZKE010000353.1, read on the forward strand.
TCAAGGTGCTGGCCGAGGAGGGCGTGGAAATTTCGGGCTCCGGCACCATGGAGGTCCTGCCCGATGGCTTCGGCTTCCTGCGTTCCCCCGAGGCCAACTATCTTCCCGGGCCAGACGACATCTACGTCAGCCCATCCCAGATCCGGAAGTTCGGCCTCCGTACCGGCGATACGGTCGACGGAGGGGTTCGTGCGCCTCGGGAGGGCGAGCGCTATTTCGCCCTGGTCAAGGTTGACCAGATCAACTTCGAGCCGCCGGAGAATGTCCGTCACAAGGTGCTGTTCGACAACCTGACCCCCCTCTACCCGCAGGAGCGGCTGAGGATGGAGATGGAGGACCCCACCCTGAAGGACCGTTCCGGCAGGGTCATCGACATCGTCGCACCCCTGGGCAAGGGCCAGCGCTGTCTCATCGTCGCCCCGCCCCGGGTCGGCAAGACGATCATGATGCAGAACATCGCCAAGGCGATCGCTGCCAACCATCCGGAATGCTACCTCATCGTGCTCCTGGTGGACGAGCGCCCAGAGGAAGTCACCGACATGCAGCGCACGGTGAAGGGCGAGGTCATTGCCTCAACCTTCGACGAGCCCGCCCAGCGGCACGTCCAGGTGGCCGAGATGGTGATCGAGAAAGCCAAGCGCCTCGTGGAGCACAAGCGGGATGTGGTCATCCTGCTCGACAACATCACCCGCCTGGGCCGGGCCTACAACACCACGGTGCCATCCTCGGGCAAGGTCCTGACCGGCGGCGTGGACGCCAACGCTCTCCAGCGGCCGAAGCGCTTCTTCGGCGCGGCGCGGAACATCGAGGAAGGCGGCTCTCTGACCATCATCTCCACGGCCCTGATCGACACCGGCAGCCGGATGGACGAGGTGATCTTCGAGGAGTTCAAGGGGACGGGGAACTCGGAAATCGTCCTGGACCGGAAGGTGGCGGACAGGCGCATCTACCCGGCCATCGACATCCTCAAGTCCGGCACCCGTAAGGACGAGCTCATCACCCCGCCGGGGCAGCTGACCAAGACCCACGTCCTGCGCCGGATCCTCGCGCCCATGGGTGCCCAGGACGCCATCGAGTTCCTGCTCGACAAGCTGCGCCAGTCGAAGAACAACGACGACTTCTTCCAGTCCATGAACACCTGACACGCTGCGGACCTGCGTTTCACGTGAAACACCGGTTCTGCGGTCCCGCTCAGGGGACGAGCAGGGTTGAGCCCACAGTCTGGCGGGATTCCAGCGCCTCATGGGCCGCCCGGGCCTGGCTGAGCGGGAAGGTCTGGCCGATCTCGATGGAGATTTCCCCGGCGGCGATCCGGCTGAAGACCGCGGCCGCGCTGGAATCCAACTCTTCCGTCGTGGAAATGTAGTCCCCCAGGGTCGGGCGGGTGAAGAACAGGGATCCCATCCGCATGAGCCGCGCCGGTTCAACGGGGGGCGGTGAGCCCGAGGCATTGCCGAAGCTGACGAAGGTTCCCCGCCGTGCAAGGCTGGCCAGGGTGCCCTCGAAGGTGGAGGCTCCGACCGAGTCGTAGGCGACGGACACGCCCCTGCCGCTGGTGATCCTGAGGACCTCCGCGGCCACGTCCTGCTCCCCGTATTGGATGACGTGGTGCGCGCCCAGGGCCCGCACCCGATCGGCCTTGGCAGGGCTACCGGCGGTGGCGATGACCTCGGCACCCAGAGACCGGGCCCACTGCACCAGGATCTGTCCAACACCTCCCGCCGCGGCGTGAATGAGCACCGGCTCCCCGGCGCGCAGGGGCCGGCAGCGCAGCAACAGAAATTCGGCGGTCATGCCCTTCAACAGGGCCGCCGCCGCCGTGCGCTCATCCACGCCCTCGGGGATCCGCACCGCACGTCCGGCATCGACCAGGTGGAGGTCGGCATAGGCGCCAATAGGTCCCGAGGCAAAGGCGACCCGGTCGCCCGGGCTGAAACGCTCAACGCCCTCCCCGGCGGCGATGACCTCGCCAGCGCCCTCCATACCCAGTCCGGAGGGGAGTTTGAGAGGATAGAGGCCGGACCGGTGGTAGGTGTCGATATAGTTGACGCCGATGGCGACCTGCCGGACCAGGATCTGCCCGGGGCCAGGCGCAGGGTCCGGAAGCTTGACGAGGTCCAGGACATCAGGACCGCCGGTGGCGGCGAAGCGGATGGCGTGCATGGCTCAGGTCTCTCCGAGATGGCCAGGGAGCGTGCCCCGGCAAGGCTGTCGGTGATATTGCGTAAGACGTCGTTGATACCGTAGATCGCCTGGACGGCCTTCCCCGACACTTAGGCCCGCCGGCTTCTATTCGGAAGGTGGTTTTGCGATCCCTGCAGGCCGCGCTATCCTGATCGCGTCATTGGAGGCCCCGCCATGAAGATTACTGTCGAGATCGACTGCTCCCCCGTCGAGGCTCGGGCCTTTCTGGGCCTGCCCGACGTCAGCGCCCTGAATGCGCGGATGGTCGAGGAAATGCAGTCAAGGATGACCGCGAACATGTCCATGCTGTCTCCCGACGAACTGATGAAGAACTGGATGAGCTTTGGTGCCGGCGCACAGGAACAGTTCACCAAGCTGATGACCCAGGCCGCGGGCCTGGGCGCGGGCGCCGCCCGCCCCAAATGACCGACACCATCTTCGCCCCCGCGACCGCGCCAGGACGGGCAGCGGTGGCCGTGGTGCGCCTGTCCGGTCCCGGGACCCTGGACGCCGTTCGCGCGCTCTGCGGTCGGGAGCCGACGCCGCGACGGGCCTCGCTACGAAAGCTTCGGGCTGGAGATGGTGAAGTTCTCGACGACGGCCTCGTGCTCTGGTTTCCGGCTCCCGGGAGCTATACGGGCGAGGATAGCGCCGAGCTGCACCTGCATGGTGGCGGCGCGGTCGTCGCGTCTGTGCTGAGGGCCCTTGCCACGCTTGGCCTGCGGCTAGCCGAGCCCGGTGAGTTCACCCGCCGCGCCTTCGAGAACGGCCGGCTCGACCTGGCCCAGGCCGAGGGGGTCGCTGACCTCATTGATGCCGAGACCGAGGCCCAGAGGCACCAGGCCCTGGCCCAGCTCGACGGCGCCCTGGGCCGGGCCCGGGACCTGTGGCGCGCTGACCTTGTCGAGGCCCTGGCCTTCTTCGAGGCCGCTGTGGATTTTCCCGACGAAGATCTCCCAGAGGACCTTGCGCGCAGGGCACGTCCGGTCCTGGACCGTCTGGTCGTGGCCCTTTCCGGGGCAGTCGCTGGCGTTCGGCGGGCGGAGCAGGTCCGGGATGGCTTCTCCATCGCCCTGGTCGGCGCCCCCAACGCGGGGAAGAGCACCCTTCTCAACGCCCTCGCACGCCGGGAAGCGGCGATTGTCACCCCGACACCCGGAACCACCCGGGACATCATCGAAGTGTCCCTCCGCCTGGCGGGGTACAAGGTCGTCCTGGCGGATACAGCGGGCCTTCGCGAGGCGGAGGACACGGTGGAGATCGAGGGCGTACGGCGGGCCCGCCTGCGCGCTGCCGAGGCTGATCTCAGGCTCTGGGTGGTGGACGGGGCCGGGGATGCCGATGCCGGAGTGGCCCCGCTGGATGTCCTGAGGGCCGGGGACCTTTGCCTGCTCAGCAAGTCGGACCTCCCGGCCGGGGACGCGGCGGGCCGGGCGCTCATCGAGGCCACCGCGCTTGGCCTGGAGCCCCACAGGCTCAGCGCCCAGAGGCCCGATGACGTCTCTGCCCTCGAGGTTGTGCTTTCCGGGCGGGTCGTCGCGGCCCTGGGCGGTTCGGAGCCGCCTGCGGCTACCCGCCTGCGCCATGCGGCGCTTCTCTCCGAGGCCATACAGCGCCTTGAGAGCGCCCGTGCCCTCTCGGACGCCCCGGAACTGGCCGCTGAGGACGTTCGCCTCGCCGCCCGCGCCCTGGACCGGATCACGGGGCGCATCGGTCCCGAGGACGTCCTGGACCGGATCTTCTCGACCTTCTGTATCGGCAAGTGACCTGTTTCACGTGAAACCCGGGCCGTTCTGGTGTAGGACCTTGCCGCTTCCAGGACCTGTAGGAGCGGGTAGAGCGTATGTGGGATGTCATCGTGATCGGCGGCGGCCACGCTGGCTGTGAAGCGGCGGCGGCCTCGGCGCGTTTCGGCGCCCGCACCCTGCTGCTGACCCACCGGATCGAGACCCTTGGCGAGATGAGCTGCAACCCGGCGATCGGCGGCCTGGGCAAGGGCCATCTCGTTCGGGAGATCGATGCCCTGGACGGGGTGATGGGCCGCCTGGCCGACGCCGCCGGTATCCAGTTTCGCATGCTCAATAGGTCCCGGGGGGCCGCCGTCCGGGGCCCACGGGCGCAAATTGACCGGAAGCTCTACCGCGAGGCCATGCAGGCCGAGTTGGCGGCAACGCCGGGTCTGGTGATCCGCGCCGAGGCTGTCGAGGACCTGGTCGTCGAGGCTGGGCGCGTGACCGGGGTCGTGGGGGCGTCTGGCGCGGTCTATCCCGCCGCGCGGGTGGTCCTGACCACGGGCACCTTCCTCAAGGGTGTCATCCATCTGGGGGAACAGCGGATCCCCGCAGGCCGCGTCGGCGAAGCGCCGGCGATCGGCCTCGCCGACCGTCTGTACGCCCTGGGCCTGTCCATGGGGCGACTCAAGACCGGAACGCCGCCGAGGCTGGATGGTCGAACTATCGCCTGGGACCGCCTGGACAGCCAGGCCGCGGACCCCGTCCCCAGCCCGTTTTCCTTCCTCACCGACCGGATCACCAATCCCCAGGTCGCCTGTGGGGTGACGACTACGACACCTGAGACGCACCGGATCATCGCCGAGCGGCTTTCGGAGTCGGCGGTCTATGGCGGCCGCATCCAGGGCCGCGGGCCACGGTACTGCCCCTCCATCGAGGACAAGGTGGTGCGCTTCACCGACCGGACCGGCCACCAGATTTTCCTGGAGCCCGAGGGCCTGGAGGATCCCACCGTCTATCCCAATGGCATTTCCACCTCGGTCTCCCCGGAGACCCAGGACCTCTTCCTTCGCACCATTCCGGGCCTCGAGGCCGTTCAGGTCTTCCGCCACGGCTATGCCATCGAGTACGACTTTGTGGACCCGCGCGAGCTGGACTCAGCCCTGGAGGTCAAGCGTCTGCCGGGTCTCTACCTGGCCGGCCAGATCAACGGGACAACCGGATACGAGGAGGCGGCGGCCCAGGGACTTGTGGCGGGCCTCAATGCCGCCCGTTCGGCCTCGGGCGCCGACCCGGTCGTCTTCCGGCGGGACGAGGCCTATATCGGCGTGCTGATCGATGACCTGGTCACCCGGGGTGTCACCGAGCCCTACCGGATGTTCACCAGCCGGGCCGAGTTCCGGTTGACCCTGCGGGCGGACAATGCAGACCAGAGGCTCACCGACCGGGGCCTCGCCCTGGGATGCGTCGGTGTTTCACGTGAAACCGTCTGGCGCGCGCGTCGCGCCGAACTGGAGGCCGCCCGCCGCCGCGCGGCGGAGCTGGTCCTCACGCCCGCTGCGGCCGCCCGGGAAGGCCTGCCTGTCAAGGCGGATGGCCAGAGGCGCAACCTCTCGGAACTCCTCGCCTATCCGACCATCGCCTTTGAGGATCTGGCGCGCATCTGGCCGGAAATCAGCGATTGGAGCCCGGCAGTCCGCGAGCAGGTCGAGATCGACGCTGCCTATTCCGGCTATCTCGACCGGCAGGCGGCGGACGCTGAGGCCTTCCGACGGGACGAGTCCCTGCGCCTGCCCCCGACCCTGGACTACGCTGCGGTGGGCGGGCTTTCCAACGAGATCCGTGAAAAGCTGTCCTCGGTTCGCCCCCTGACCCTCGGCCAGGCCGCCCGGATCGAGGGTGTGACCCCTGGCGCTCTCACCGCCCTCCTGGCCCATGCCCGCCGCCACGCCGCCTGAAACCCCCCTGACCCCAGAGGCCCCCCTCACCCCCGAGGCCTTCGCCGCCCTGACCGGCGCCGATGACCGGGCCCTGGCGGACCTGGAGATCTATCGGGCTCGGCTTGAGGACTGGAACCAGAGGATGAACCTGGTGGGTCCCGCCACCCTGCCCGCCTTCTGGGCCAGGCACGCCCTGGATTCGGCCCAACTCCTCCCCCTTGCGCCCGAGGCCCTGACCTGGGCGGACCTGGGTACAGGGGCCGGTCTTCCCGGTATCGTCCTGGCCATACTGAGCCGGAATCGCCCGGGCTTTCACGTCCACCTGGTTGAAAGCATGGCCAAACGCTGCCGCTTCCTCGAGGCGGTGACGGCGGAACTTGGTCTGGCCGCGACCGTCC
>CAIZKE010000354.1 GCA_903933475.1 uncultured Alphaproteobacteria bacterium
CGATCAGGCGCTCTGGAAGGGCGGTGAGTTCGAAGACGGTCTCATTGGTCAGGTAGGGCGTGGCGTCCAGTCCCGGGATTGGGGGAACGGAGGCCCGGGAGCCCGTGGCGATGACGAACTTGCGGGCGGTGACGCGGAGGCTGTCGCTGGCGACGATGCGGGCGTCCAGGAAGTGGGCCGCCTCGCGGACCACATGGACGCCGAGGCCCTCGAAACGCTCCTGGCTGTCGACCGGGGCGATGGTCCGGATGGTCTCGTGGACGTGGGCCATGACCCGGGCGAAGTCGACCTCGACCGGGCCGGCGGTGACGCCGAGGCCCCCTCCGCTGCGCGCCGCATGGGCGGCGGAGGCGGCGGCGATCAGGGCCTTGGAGGGCACGCAGCCATAGTTGAGGCAGTCGCCCCCCATCTCGCCCTTTTCGAAAAGGACGACCTTCAGGCCCAGCTGGGCGGCGCCCGCGGCGACGGAAAGGCCGCCGGACCCGGCTCCGATGATGGCAATGTCTACCTGAAGGGTCTGGGTCACAGGGTCTTCCCCGAGCGGGCGCGAAGGCGCTGGAAGATCGTGGCGCCCAGGGTGAGAAGGCCCAGCGCCACCAGGGGCAGGAAGACCTTGGGCGAGAAGATGACCCCGAGGTCGGGGGTCCCGCCGCGGGAGAGGATCTCGCCGATCCCGGCACCGATCCCGCTGTAGATGAAGGTGGCCGGCATGATGCCCAGGAAGGTGGCCAGGGCGTAGGCCCGCAGGGGCGCATGGGCCAGGGCGGCGGCCACATTGACCAGCCAGAAGGGCGCCAGCGGGATGAGGCGCAAGGTCAGAATGTAGCCGAAGGCGCCTTCCTGGACCCCGTCAATCACCGCCTTGAGCCGACCTCCTGAGGCCTCGGCGCGCTCGCGCAGGGCCTGTCCGAAAGAGGTCTTTACCGCATAGAAGACCAGGATGGCGCCGAGGGTGGCGCCGACCACAGTGGCCGCGCCGCCGATCCAGGTCCCGAAAAGGAAGCCGCCGGCCAGGGTCAGGATTGTCCCGCCGGGCAGGCTGACGGCGGTGGCGAGGGCGTAGACCGCGATAAAGGCCAGGAGTGCCAGGGGCAGCTGCTTGGCGACGAAGGCCCGGAGCGCAGCCTCATGCGACTGGAGGGCGTCCAGGTTCAGGTACTGGCCAGCGCCACTGGCAAAGATGGCGAGGGCACCCGCCAGCAGCAGGAGCAAGGGCGCGAAACGTTTGAGGCGGGCCATCCGGTCTCCGATGCGGCTTGGAAGCACCGTCTTACCGGCGACGACGGGAACGATCCATGGCCTTGCACAATCGGGGGGGATCGGGCGCGCCGGGGCCGTCAGATCCGCTGGGTCTGGGCTGGAGCCTCGTCGACGCCAGCTGGACGGGCGGACGGCGTCGCCTCCAGGATTGGAGGCGACGCGCCTGCCTAGTACTTGATGGCGAACGAAGCGCCGAAGTAGCGGGGCTCGCCCGCGATGAAGGTCGGGATCCCGAATGCGCCGCCCGTATTGCCAGCATCCTTGATGTATTCTTGATCCAACAGATTGGAGACGAAACCCTCTACCTTCCAGTTCGCATTGGTCGGCTGGTAGGAAATACGAAGGTTCACGAGACCGTAGGGATCCTGATATTCATCCTGGACCCTGTCACCTGTGCTCTGAAGCGCCGGAATGTCGTTATCGTTGTCAAAGAAAACCTTTGATTGCCACGTGTAGGTCGGAAGGAAAACAAGATCACCTTCCAGAACCTGAACACTATATTTCATTCCGAACGAAACTGTATTATCCGGAGAAAGACGGAAGCTGTTGCCCTTGAAGCGGCCGTTATCAAATCGGCCGTTATTGTAACCGTAGGTGCCAAAGATCATCACCTCCCGAATCGGTTTCCAATTGATCTGGCCCTCAAAACCTGTTGCCGAGGCATCGCCAGCACTGATTGTCTGAAACACGCCCGGAGATACCTGGATGCTCGTCTGGAAGTTCGTATACGAGAACTGATAGATTGACCCCTCAAGGGAGAGGCGACGGTCGAGCCATTGGGTCTTCGCCCCGGCTTCGTAGGAATCGACGATCTCGGCGGCGACGGGAGTGAAGCGGGCATTGCCTTGCGGCGCCGCCGGTGCCCCGGGTGACAGCACCTCGGGACGCCGACCGCGGGAGTGGGTGACGAACAGGCTGATATCGTCGGACACGGAGTATCGGCCCACGATCCGATAGGTCACACCCGAGTCGGAGAAGGACTGGTACTGGGGAAGGCCCCCCGGCGTGGACTGCAGGAAGATGCCACGGGCCGTGGCCGGATTGGCCGCATTGGCCGCAGAGCCGCTGGTCAGGACAGAGCCGCCGTTGTCGAGTGTGCCGCGGTACCCGGACCTCTTTTCGTCGCTGCTATAGCGCACGCCAGCCGAGACCTCGAACTGGTCAGTAAACTTGTACGTGGCATCGGCGAACACATCGTACGAGGTGGTGCGGCCGTAGTTCTCGAAGGTCTCGCGATGGACCAGCTTCAGCGTGCTGAGGGCAGCCGCCGAGTTGATGGTGTCGATCGCCGGGACGTTCGGCGGCGTGAAGCCGAGCAGGCCGGCCAGGGCCGGCGTGGTCCGAGCGGCAAACACGCGCTCATTGTACTGAAGCGGCACCGCCTGGGACCCGTCCTCGTGAAAATATCCCACGCCGGCAAAGGCGCTCAAACGGGTGCCGCTATCGTAGTTGATGCGGAATTCCTGGCTGTACTGGTCGCCCCGAGCGTCCTCCGCGAAGACGAAGAGCGGAAGGGAGAAGCCGTCCGCGTCGAACACTTCCAAAGACTCGAACCGGCGAAACGCGGTGATGGAAGACAGCCGGAGCGTATCGCTGAACTTGTATCCGACGAGCCCGGTGACGCCCCAGGTGGTCCGCTCCAGGCCGAGATCACGACCGCCTGCGAAGCCATCGCTGGAGGCCAGCGCCGCGCCGGAATTCTGGCCCAGATCGCCAAGAACACGGCCTGTCAGGGTATCGGTTGGGAGATAGGTCAACGATTTGAACGATGTCCCGGTGGGGTTGTTCTCCTCGTAGTTGAGGATCAGATCCGCATCGAGACTGTCGTTCGGGCTCCATTTAAGGACAGCACGGTATGCTGCTGTATCTGTAGAATTGAAGTCCCGTCCGCCGAGCACGTTTTCAACATATCCATCGCGCGTCTTGACGCGGCCTGCCAAACGGATGGCGAAGGTCGGGCTTAGGGGGAGATTGACCATCGCTTCGAAGCCGCGGAAATCGTAGTTTCCGGCCTCGAACTTCGTGGCGGCTGCAAAGCTGCTGGGGTCAGCCTTGTTCTGGACGACGTTGACCGCGCCGAGCAGGGCGCTGCGCCCGAACAGGGTCGACTGCGGTCCCTTGGCAATTTCAATCCGCGCGTTGTCGAAGAGTTCGATGTACGAGCCCCGGGACTTGGATATCGAAACGCCGTCCTGGAAGACCGAGACTCGAGGCTCCACGGTGGCGCCACCGTCATCGGAGGTGATGCCACGAATGACGAACCCAGGATTGTTCGGCGACTGGTTCTGGACCTCAAAGCCCGGGACAAAGAGGGACAGTTCTTCGAACTCCTGGACACCGATCTCATCCAGGAAGACCCCCGAATAGGCGGTCAAGGCGATCGGGACGTCGAGGGTCCGCTGTTCGCGCTTCTGAGCGGTGACAATCAGCTCCTCAATATAGCTTTCTCCGGGCGCTCGGGCTCCGGCGACCTGCGCGTTAGCGCCAGAAAAAGCGAGCAATGCAGATGTGCACACCGTGCAAAAAACAAGTCCACGAACCGATCGACGCAACATTTTTACCCTCGTATTTTTCGCTGTACGGGGGGCTAGCGCTTCCACATGTCAGTCCAGGTACGCTTGTGTGAAAATCGCGCGCACAGGATCTGCGACCTCGGATTTCACAGACTCTGGGCTCAGGCTGTTGTCGTGCAGGCACACTCGCGCAGGTGGTGGTTGGGGCCCCCAGCCCTGAGAGGTCATATCTCTTGAGCCGACCTATCGGCCGAGAGCCGGGCAAAACGCCGGAGCCCCGGGGACGTCGCAGTCCATGACGACCGCACCCCCATAGTCATCATCGGGACCTGCTGCCGCTCAGGGCGAAGGGACCAAGGGGCCTTGCCCCCTTGGAACCCAGTCGCCCGCGCGCCTCGGCGGTAGCGGCCCCAGGAAGTCACGCTTTCCGATGTCCACCCCGGCCGTTCTCAGCAGCGCATAGGCCATGGAGGTGTGGAAAAGTACGTTTGGCAGGGCGAGGTTCAACACGTATTCCGGGGCCCGAAAGTGACGCGCGCCCTTGGGGCTGGGCAGGACGATCTCGCGGTCTTCTGCGCCGTCAAAGTCCGCCGGGGCAAGCATACCCAACTCATTGAGCGCCTGATCCAGTGCCCGACGCATGTCCTCCAGGGTGGAGAGTCCGGCCAGGTCATCGGGCGGCAGGCCGCGAAGCCGTCGCGTGGCGCCTAGGGCGTTATTGATGGCCGCCTGAATCTGGAACGGAAGGGGATTCATCTCTGGGGCGAGACGCAGCTCGACGAGGCCAGACAGCCCGTCTCCGAGACCCGCACCGTCGAAGTGAGCCTCGGCCTTTTCAAGCAAGCCGAGCAAAACGTTCAGCGCGCGCTGAAACCTTGGGACGGTCAGGTCGAACAGATTGAAGGTCATGATGGCTCGAGCCTCCCCCGGCGAGGCGACATGAGGGCGATTGGTGTCGTGACGGTGACAGGGCTGGAGGGTTTCAACCAAAAGCGGAACTTGACGCCCTCGGGTGGGCTTCGGCTTTACGGCCGCCGTCGTTACTGGGACATTGGGCCATTCATCCCGGAGGGCACGACATGGCGGCTGGCTTTTCTTCCCTCCTGACAGCGCTCGCCCTGATGGCGGCGGCGGGTTCCGGGGGCACAGGCCTGCGGGCCGACGACATCCCCGTGGCGCACACGCCGAAGGTCCCCGGGGGATACGGCAAGACCTTCCCGGAACCGGTCCTGCGCCGATGCGCCGAGCCCCTGGCGGCGGACGCCCCGGACCTGCGCGGCATCTGGCGGATCGTGGAGGTCAACGGCAAGGCACCGGCCCCGGGCGAGCGCATGCACGGCTATGTGGAGCGCATCGAGCAGTGCGGGAACCGGATCGTCGACATGGGGGGCGGGACCATCGCCGACGCCCGGGCCGACGGGACCGAGACCAACGCCGTACACGATGTCTCGGTCCGCGACTTCCGCACTCCCATTGTCGCCATTGCGACCTACGAGGCGGGCGCCTTCATCCTGCGCCCCGTGGGGATGCCGGGGATCGAGGTGCGCCGCTGGCTGGAGCCCGACGGCCGGATGGGCTGGACCCGGCCCGACCTCGGCCGGATGCGGCTAGAGCGAATCGGCGGGCCGAACGATCCCTACAC
>CAIZKE010000355.1 GCA_903933475.1 uncultured Alphaproteobacteria bacterium
CCCCTGCCCTGGCGGCGTTGACTTCCCTGCTCGCGGTGCCAGCATCGTAGGCATGCTCGCCGCCCTGATCCTTGCCGCCGCCGTGTCCGCAGCGCCCATGCCCGCCCGGCTCCAGGCCCTGTTGGCGCCGGTCGGGGGGGCACCCGTCAAGGTCCGTTCGATCCATTGCAAGGTCCTGGGTGACCCCACCGAGCATCTCTGCACCTGGCGGCAGAAGCGGTCTGGGCGCGGTGCCTGGGAGACCTGGTCCGCCATCCTGGCCCAGGATGGCGAGACCTGGATCCTGATCGACACGCCCGGCCGGGCGTCGCACCCCTGAACGGATTGTGCTAGGCTGGACCCCATGAACCAGAGCGACACCGTCGATTTTCAGCACAAGACCGGCCACATCCGCCTGCACGACGAGGCGGGCTTCGAGGGCATGCGAAAGGCCGGCCGTCTGGCCGCCGAGTGCCTCGACATGCTGACGCCCCACGTGGTTCCTGGCGCTGTGACCGAGGACCTGGATCGCCTGGCCCGGGAGTTCATCCTCGACAACGGCGCCCTGCCCGCCTGCCTCGGCTACCGGGGATACCGCCATACCCTCTGCATCTCGGTGAACCATGTCGTCTGCCACGGCATCCCTTCCGAGCGCGCCCTGCGCGAGGGCGACATTGCCAACATCGACGTCACGGTGGTCGTCGATGGCTGGCACGGGGACACCTCGCGCATGTACGGGGTCGGCAAGGTCCCGGCCCGCGCCCGCCGCCTGGTGGAGGTGACCTATGACGCCTTCCAGCGGGGGCTTGAGGTGGTCCGGCCCGGTGCGACAACGGGCGACATCGGCGCGGCCATCCAGGCCTGGGTGGAGGCCCAGCGCTGCTCGGTTGTCCGCGACTTCTGCGGCCACGGCCTGGGCCGGGTCTTCCACGATGCCCCCAACATCCTGCACTACGGAAAAAAGGGAACCGGCGAGGTCCTCCGGCCGGGCATGTTCTTCACCATCGAACCCATGGTGAACCTCGGAAAGTGGCAGGTGAAGATCCTGTCCGACGGCTGGACCGCCGTGACGCGCGACAAGTCCCTGTCCGCCCAGTGCGAGCATTCCGTGGGCGTCACCGAGACCGGATACGAGGTCTTTACCGCCTCGCCCACCGGGCGCTTCCAGCCGCCCATCCAGGTCGACTGACGGAAATTCGGCTGACTTTTCTTTAACTTGCTTCCCCGCCCCGGGTAAGGCGACGTCTCCTCGATATCCGAGGAGCCTGTCATGCTGTCGATCCGCAACCTGACCCATGTCTATCCCGGCGGGACCCGGGCCCTGGATGACGTCAGCCTCGAAATCCCGGCCGGCATGTTCGGCCTGCTCGGACCCAACGGGGCGGGCAAGTCGACCCTCATGCGGTGTATCGCCGCGCTCCAGACCCCGACATCGGGCGCCATCCACTTCGACGGGATCGACGTCCTGGCTGAGCCGGCGCGCCTGCGCGGGACCCTCGGCTACCTGCCCCAGGATTTTGGCGTCTACCCAAGGGTCTCGGCGCTGGAACTGCTGGACCACCTCGCCGTGTTGAAGGGGCTCACGGGCCGAGCCGAGCGGCGCGAGACCGTCGAGGCCCTCTTGGCCCAGGTCAATCTCTGGGACGTCCGGAAGAAGGCGGTCGCCGGGTTCTCCGGCGGCATGCGGCAGAGGTTCGGCATCGCCCAGGCCCTGATCGGCCAGCCTCACCTCATCATCGTGGATGAGCCCACCGCCGGCCTCGATCCGGAGGAACGCAACCGCTTCCTCAACCTCCTGGCGGAGATCGGGGAGAAGGTGGTGGTGATCCTGTCGACCCACATCGTCGAGGATGTCGCAGACCTCTGCCCCCGCATGGCCGTCCTGGCAGGCGGCCGCCTGCTTCGCGAGGGCTCGCCCTCCAGCCTGGTCCGCGAGTTGCAGGGCCGTGTCTGGCGCAAGGTGGTGGACAAGGCCGACCTGCCCGCCCTGGCCGAGATCGCTCCCGTCATCTCGACCCGGCTCTCAGCTGGAAGGACGGTGGCGCATCTCCTGTCCGACACCTCGCCCGGTCCCGGCTTCGAGGCGGCCCAGGGCGGTCTTGAGGATGTCTATTTCGCGGCCCTGCAATCCGCCCGCCAGACGGCCTAGGAGCGCATCATGTTCGGCCGGATCGCCGCCTTCGAATTCCGCTACCAGGTCCGCCAGCCCGTATTCTGGGTGGCGGCGGCCTTCTTCTTCCTGATCGTCTTCGGTTCGATGACCGTCGACAATATCCAGATCGGCGGAGGGGGCGGCGGGGTCCACAAGAACGCCCCGACGGCCATCGCCCTCACTCACCTCCTGATGTCGATCTTCTTCATCTTCGTGACCGCCGCCATGGTCGCCAACGTCATCGTCCGGGATGACGAGACCGGGTGTGGCCCGCTCATCCGTTCCACCCGGATCACACGCCTGGACTATCTCCTCGGTCGGTTCACCGGCGCCTTCGGTGCAGCGGCCCTCGTCTTCCTGGCCGTACCCCTGGGCCTGTTCGCAGGCAGCCTGGCGCCCTGGGTCGACCCGGAGACGCTTGGCCCCAACCGGCTGGGGGCCTACGCCTATGCCTACGGGGCCCTGGCCCTGCCCTCGATCTTCCTGACCTCGGCCCTGTTCTTCGCCCTGGCCACGACGACGCGGTCGATGATGGCGACCTATATCGGTGCCACTGCCCTGCTGATCCTCTGGGTCATCATGGGAACCCTCGCCACCCGCAATGAAATGCGCGAGCTCGCCGCCTGGCTGGATCCGTTCGGCGCCATCGCCGTGGGTGAGGCAACCCGTTACGACACAACCTTCGAGTCCAACTCCCGGCTCCCCCAGCTGGCCGGGGTGCTTCTCGCCAACCGGCTGCTGTGGACCGCCCTGGGGCTGGTCGCCCTGGCTGCCGCCTGCGCAGTATTCCGATTCGAGACCCGCAGAAGTGGCCCGGCAAAGGCCGTGCGGAATGCCGCCGAGGCGACCCTGTCTGCACCCCGGCCTACCCCCCCGGCGACCGCGGCCCGGGTCTCGACGCCGCACGGGGAGCGGCTGTCTCAAGGAGTCCAGGCCCTTCACCGGGCTCGCTTCGAGGCCGGCCAGATCCTTCACAGCCCAGCCTTTGGCATTCTCATCGTGCTGGGGCTCGTCAATGCCCTGGGCGGCGTCTTCCTGGGCCTGGAGCAGAACGGGTCCGCCCTCCTGCCCACCACCCTGCGC
>CAIZKE010000356.1 GCA_903933475.1 uncultured Alphaproteobacteria bacterium
GATCTCCATCACCGACGGCCAGATCTTCCTGGAAACTGACCTGTTCTTCCAGGGCATCCGCCCCGCCGTGAACGTCGGCATCAGCGTGAGCCGGGTGGGCTCCTCGGCCCAGATCAAGGCCATGAAGACCGCCGCCGGCCCGATCAAGGGCGAGCTGGCCCAGTATCGTGAACTGGCCGCCTTCGCCAAGTTCGGCTCTGACCTCGACGCGACAACCCAGCGCCAGCTGGCGCGCGGCGAACGCCTCACCGAGCTTCTGAAGCAGCCCCAGTACTCGCCGCAGACCGTTGAAGAGCAGGTCGCGGTGATTTACGCCGGCACCCGCGGCTACCTCGACGGTATTCCGACCGCCCAGGTTGGCCGTTATGAAGCCGAACTGCTCTCCTTCCTGCACGGCAAGCACCAGACGATTCTGGATGCAATCCGGACGGAAAAGGCGCTCAGCGGTCCTCTCGAAGACCAGCTGAAGAGCGCCCTTGCAGCCTTCACCTCGACCTTCGCCTAAAGAAACGGCGGAGTTTTCAGGAGATGGCCAGCCTCAAGGAGATGCGCAATCGGATCAAGAGCGTGGAATCCACGCAAAAGATCACGAAAGCGCTGCAGATGGTCGCCGCCGCCAAGCTGCGGCGCGCCCAACAGGCTGCGCAGAGCGCTCGCCCCTATGCCGAGCGCATGGCTTCGGTCATTGCCAATCTGGCGGCGGGCGTGTCCGGCGACGGGGCGCCCAAGCTTCTCGTAGGCACAGGCCAGGACGTGAAACAGCTGGTCATCGTCGCCACCTCTGACCGCGGTCTGGCAGGCGGTTTCAATTCCTCCATCGTCCGCATGGCCCGGGAACGGATCTCCACCCTCATTGCCGAGGGCAAGGATGTGAAGATCATCACCCTGGGCAAGAAGGCGCGGGATCAGCTGAAGCGCCTCTATGGCGATCGGTTCGTGGAAAGCTTCGAGGTGGGCGCAAGCCCCTCCCTGGCGGTTGCCGAATCCGTCGGCCAGAAGGTCGCCGCCATGTTTGAGGCGGGTGAGGTGGACGTGGTCTCCCTGGCCTATTCGAAGTTCAAGTCCGTCGTCACCCAGACCCCGACCTTCCAGCAGATGATACCTGCCCAGGTCAGCGGATCCGGCGGCGTTGATCTTCAGGGCGCCAGTTATGAATACGAGCCGGACGCCGAGGCCATTCTTGAAACCCTCCTGCCCCGCAATCTCAACGTCCAGGTCCTGTCGGCCATGCTGGAAAATCAGGCCGGCTTCTTCGCCGCCCAGATGACGGCCATGGACAATGCGACCCGTGCCGCCGGCGACATGATCGCCGCCCTCAACCTGCTGAAGAACCGTACCCGCCAGGCGCAGATCACCAAGGAGTTGATCGAGATCATCTCCGGCGCCGAGGCGCTCTAACCCAGAGAGTCCGAAACCATGGCTACGACCCCCAAGGCCCCTGCAAAGACGGCCCCCGCCAAGAAGGCTCCCGCCAAGGCCGCAGCGCCAAAGGCAGTGAAGGCTCCGGCCGCGCCGAAGGCCGCCGCCCCCAGGTCCGCCGTCGCGAACGGACGGATTGTCCAGGTCATTGGCGCCGTCGTGGACGTCGAGTTCGTCGGCCACCTGCCGGCGATCATGAACGCCCTTGAGACCTCCAATACCGACCAGCGGACCGGCAAGCCCTTCCGCTTAGTTCTGGAAGTCGCCCAGCACCTGGGTGAGAATACGGTCCGCACCATCGCCATGGACACCACCGAGGGCCTAACCCGTGGTCAGGACGTGGTCGACACCGGCGCCGGCATTACCGTTCCGGTGGGCCCGGCCACCCTGGGCCGCATCATGAACGTGATCGGCGACCCGATCGACGAAGCGGGTCCGATCGCCACCACCTTCACCAGCCCGATCCACCGGGAAGCTCCGTCCTTCGCCGAACAATCCACCTCTGCCGAAATTCTGGTGACCGGGATCAAGGTCGTCGACCTGCTCTGCCCCTACACCAAGGGCGGCAAGATCGGCCTGTTCGGCGGCGCGGGCGTGGGCAAGACCGTGACCATGCAGGAACTGATCAACAACATCGCCAAGGCTTACGGCGGTTATTCGGTTCTGGCCGGCGTGGGTGAACGCACCCGCGAAGGCAACGACCTCTATCACGAGATGATCGAGTCCAATGTGAACGTCGATCCCCGCAAGCATGGCGGTTCGACCGAAGGGTCCAAGTGCACCCTGGTCTACGGCCAGATGAACGAGCCCCCCGGCGCCCGGGCCCGGGTCGCCCTGACGGGCCTCGCCCAGGCCGAGTACTTCCGCGACCAGGAGGGCAAGGACGTCCTCCTGTTCATCGACAACATCTTCCGCTTCACCCAGGCGGGCTCCGAAGTGTCGGCTCTCCTGGGCCGCATCCCCTCGGCCGTGGGCTACCAGCCCACCCTGGCCACTGAGATGGGCAACCTCCAGGAGCGGATCACCTCGACCAACAAGGGCTCGATCACCTCGGTCCAGGCCATCTACGTGCCCGCCGACGACCTGACCGACCCCGCGCCAGCCACCTCCTTCGCCCACCTGGACGCCACCACGGTGCTCAGCCGCGACATCGCCGCCCAGGCCATCTTCCCCGCCGTGGACCCGCTGGACTCCACCTCGCGGATCATGGACCCCCTGGTGATCGGCGAGGAGCACTACCTTGTCGCGCGGCGGGTCCAGGAGACCCTGCAGCAGTACAAGGCCCTGAAGGACATCATCGCCATCCTCGGCATGGATGAGCTGTCCGAAGAGGACAAGCTGACGGTCTCCCGCGCGCGGAAGATCCAGAAGTTCCTGTCCCAGCCCTTCCACGTGGCCGAGCAGTTCACCAACATGCCGGGCATCTTCGTGAGCCTCGAGGACACCATCCGCTCGTTCAAGGCCCTGGTGGAAGGCGAGTACGACCACCTCCCGGAAGCCGCTTTCTACAATGTCGGTACCATCGAGGACGCCGTGGCCAAGGCCGAGCAACTGGCCTCGGAAGCCTGATCGGCATGGCGGGCAAGCTGCAATTCTCGCTGGTGTCTCCGGAGCGCGAGCTCTTTTCCGGAGACGTCGACCAGGTGGACGCACCGGGCTCCGAAGGTGACTTCGGTGTCCTGCCAGGGCATGCACCCTTCATGGCCACCCTGCGGGAGGGGCAGATCCGCCTCTACCGGGGCGGACAAGTCACGACCTTCGAGGTGCGCGGCGGCTTTGCCGATGTCACCCCGGCCGGTTTTACCGTACTGGCGGAGTCGGCAGTCGAGGTCTAGCCAGGCGTCACGATCCAGACAAAATGGTCTGACAATCCTGAACAGTCAGGTTTGAGCGACCTACGATACGAGTCGAGGAAACAGTATGCGCAACGTCGTCATGACCCTCGTCGCCGCTTCGGCGATCGCCCTTCCGGCCCTGGCCCAGGACGTTCCGGCTCCACCGGTACCTGCGGCCCCTCCGGCTGTCGCCGCTCCGGCGGCCCCCGCCGCCGCCGCTGCGGCACCCGCGCCCGCGGTCGTGGAAACCCTTCCCACTGATGGGGAGATCGGCCAGATCCTCAATGTGATCCGCACGATCTGCGTCCCCCTGGTGCGGGGCGGCGAACTGGCCAAGCTCGCGACGCCGGCCGCCGGCTTCAAGCGCAACAGGAAGGAAGTCGGCTACACCCAGACCCTCGTGACCAAGCCCTACACCCTGACAGTGTACGAGCCCGGCTCGAACAAGGAAGTCTGCCGTGTGGGCGTCAACTACACGAGCGCTGGTGAGAAGCCGATCCTCCTTGGCCTCGACAAGTTCGCCTACCTGAACCAGCCCCGGCTGCGTCTCCAGCGCGAGAACAACTACATCCCGCCGACCGACTTCATGCGGGTCACGAGCTCCTGGGAGTACTTCACCGACAAGGAGTCCACGGGCCTGGTCTTCGTCCAGCTCAAGAAGCCGGATGGAACCGAGGTCAACCCCAAGTGGGGGATGGGCGAAATCCTCTATTCCGAACGCAAGTTCTAGGTCCCGTTCCGATAAGTGAGAACCGGTTATCGGATCGAAACAGGACTTGGCTTTAAGGGTTTAGAGCCTGTTTTTCCCCTTTAGACGTTCCATCTGAAGGGAACGGACTCTAGGCTGCGGCGCGGCCCGGATGGGCTGCCAGCCAGTCCAGGATTCGGTCCGCCACCGCTTCCCAGCCGGGTTCGCCGGGTAGCCAGTGGCTCATACCCGCCATCTCCACATACTCCGCGCCCAGGCGTCCGGCGACCTGTCGGACGGTTGTGGGCGGATGGACCCGGTCTTTTCCACCCGAGATCACCAGGCTTTCCAGGCCTGACGGTGGAGGATTCGTCCGGGTCGTCATCAGCGGGTCCAGCCACCAGGTGAGGGTCTCGAGGATGGCGCGGGCGCTCTCCGGACGCGCCCGTCGGGCCGCAGCCTCCCGGGCCCCGGGCGGCAGTCGGTCGAGGCTGAACCCCTTCAGAAGGTACAGGTCCGGTTCTACCGGTGAGAAGGGTGTTGGTGCCACAAGAGGCAGGGTCGCCGCCGTGACCGCTTCCTCAAGGCTGGAGCCGAAGACGCCCCAGGGCGCAGAGGGTGCCAGCAGGACGAGGCCGGCGAGTGGCAGGCGCCCTGCGACCATCTGCGCCACCAGGCCGCCCAGGGAATGTCCCAGGAGTACCGGCGGCCCGCCATCCTCGGCCGCGATCCGGCGGCAGAGCGCGGTGATGTCCGCCGCATAGTCCGCCATGGACAGGTTTGCCACGTCTCCGGGGCGGTCCTGCGGGCCATGCCCGCGCAGGTCCGGGGCTGCGACCTTCAGGCCCGAGGCCTCAAAGGGCCTGCGAAAATCGTCGAACACCCAGCCGCCGCAAAAGGCGCCATGGACCATCACCACCGTGGAGGGTTTCATCCGGGAGCCCCCCGAACCTGGACGGCGTGAGGTGCGAAGGCCTGGGCCACCGTGGCGTAGACAGGCTTCTTGAAGGGGACAATCAGTTCCGGCGCCTCCGCCAGGGGCGCCCAGCGCCAGGCGTCGAACTCCACCGGGTGGTGCCGGTCGAGGCGGACTTCGGCCTCGTCACCCTCGAACCTCAGGGCGAACCAGACCTGCTTCTGTCCCCTCCACCCGCGATGGTCGCGTCGGGCCTCCGGCGGATAGTCGTAGGCCAGCCAGCCCGGCGTCCGGTCGAGGATCGACACCGAGGTGATCCCGGTCTCCTCCTCCAGTTCCCGAAGGGCGGCGGCCTCGAGGTCCTCGTCGTCGTCGACTCCCCCTTGCGGGAACTGCCAGTTGTAGGGGGGCGGGGTCGCCACCCTTCGACCCATCCAGACCCGCCCCTCGAGATCAAAGAGCACCAGTCCGACGTTGGGTCGGTAGTCGTCGAGTTTCATCAGCGGATCCGGGCCAGGGCGGAGGCGGGTGCCAGCTGGAAGCCCCGACCTTCGATCTGCCCTGCCCAGGAGGCCACCTGGCGCAGGCTCAGGGGGTAGGCCTGGGCGATTCCCAGGCCCTGGCCCCGGGCGAGGGCGGCGGCCTCGACCCGCAGGAGGGCCTCATCGATCGCCTCGGGCGCAAGGACGGTGTCCAGGGCCTGGTCCGCCGACGCCCGCAATTCGGCGCTCCCGGAGGTCGAGGCTATGCCCGTGTCGATGAAGGCTACCCCCCGGCTTCGAAGGGCTCCGGACAGGGCACCCATGCCCTCGGGGCTCTTCACGAACCGCTCGCCCATCTGGTTCAGGATCCCGAAGTAACCCGTCCCCCGGCTGAGGATCCACTCCAGCCGCTTGACGGTCTCAGCGGGCTGGGCGCGGGCGCGCAGGGTGTAGGGGCCCGGATCGTTCTCGGGATAGTCCTCAGGCTCCATGGGCGCTTCAAGCAGCACTTCATGGCCGCGGGCTCGGGCCTGGTTGATCCAGTCCTGCAGGCCGGGGGCGTAGGGGGAGAAGGCCAGGGTGACCTGCGGCGGCAGGCTCTCCAGGGCCAGGCGGGTCGTCGCGGGATCCAGGCCCAGGCCGCCGACGATGATGGCCACTCGCGGCCGACCGCTGGCCTTGAAGGGCCGGGCATAGGCCCGGGCGGGCGTCAGGCCTCCGGGGCCGATCACCGGCAGGATTCCCTCGGCGGTCTTGCGGCTGACCCCCTCCAGGGGGGCCGGTGCAAGCGGACCTCCAGCCATGACGCCTGCCGCGGCCAGGGCGTCGGTCGCGGTGGACAGGGGCGGTGGTTCCGGGGAGCGGGTCAGCCTGTAGTCGGCCCGCGCCAGCTCGGTCCCGGCGGCGCGCCCGGCGGTCACGGCGGATTTCCAGCCCGGCGGCGCGGCCCCCGCGATCGTCGCCCGGACCTGCGGATAGCCTGCCGCGGGATCCCCCAGGACGGAGATCAGGACTGCAGCGCTGGTGAGGAAGAGCAAAAGGGCGGCCCCGGCACCCACCAGGGGGTTGGAGACGAAGGCCCGCAGCGCGCCCTGTCCCGGACGGATCCGGGAGGCGGCGGGGCCGGCTCGGACTGAGGGCTTGCGACTCATGGGTAGGTCTCCGGACCGGAGCCTTTCGCTAGGCGGTTTGCAGAGGCTAGTTCGACTTCCATGCCTTTGGAACCCGTCCGGGCCTGTCTCTCCCGATCAGGGCTGGGGCTTCGGGGGTGGAGGGGCGGAGGGTTGCGTTCCAGGAGCCGGCGTCGCCGGCGCCGTGGGGGCGGCCGCAGGACGGGCACCAACCACCTCGGCCATCCGAGCGGTGGGTTTTGGCAGCTTGGGTGTTGCGGCAACGGATCCATAGCGCAGGACATCCTTGGCCCGGCTCAGCTGGAAGTCTCCGGTACGGGGGTTGAAGCCCGCCGGCGGGGCTTCCGCCGGTGCATGGGGCGCGACACGGGTCTTGCCTTCATCGGCCTTCAGGGCGTTCCGGTAGGAGGCTTCCGAGAACTGGAAGGCGCGGTTGGCGATGGCCTGGGCCTCCTCCTGGGACTGGGCCACCTCGAGGTCCGGTTCGATTCCGGTCTTCTGGATCGAGCGTCCTGACGGGGTGTAGTACCGGGCGGTGGTCAGCTTGATGGCGCCGTCAGCTCCGCCGCGCAGGGGAATCAGGGTCTGGACGGAGCCCTTGCCAAAGCTGGTCAGGCCGACAAGTTCTGCCCGCTTTCTGTCCTGCAGGGCGCCGGCGACGATTTCCGCCGCCGAGGCCGAGCCGGAATTGATCAGGACCACCATGGGAAGGCCTCCGGTCAGGTCCCCGCGACGGGCGTTGTAGCGCTCGATGTCCCTGGGGTTCCGACCCCGCTGCGACACGATCTCTCCATTCTCGAGGAAGAGGTCCGAGATTCCCACCGCCTGGTCGAGCAGTCCGCCCGGATTGTTCCGCAGGTCGAGGACCAGACCCTTCATGCCCGGGTTCCCAGCCTTGAGCCCCCGGATCGCCGTAGCGGCTTCGTCGGTGGTCTTCTCGTTGAAGGCCGACACGCGGAGGTAGCCGTAGTCGCCCTCCATCCGGGAGTTGACGGACTTGGTCTTGATGACTTCCCGGACGATCTTGACGTCGAACGGGTCTGCCCTTTCCCGGGCGATGGACAGGGTCACTGCTTCTCCGGGCGGCCCGCGCATGAGCTTGACTGCGTCGCTCACCGACATGCCGATCACAGACTGGCTGTTGACCGCCGTGATGTAGTCACCCGCCTTGATCCCCGCCCTGAAGGCTGGCGTACCGTCCATGGGCGAGATGATCTTCACCACGCCGTCCTCGGAACTGATCTCCAGGCCCAGCCCGCCATATTCCCCCCGGGTCTGGTCGCGCATGTCGTTGAGGGCTTCGGGGGTCAGGTAGTTCGAGTGTGGGTCGAGCGAGGTCAGCATGCCGTCGAGGGCGGTCTCGATCAGCTTCCGGGACTCGACCTCGGAGACGTAGTTCTCCTCCACCGCCTGGACCACGTCGCCGAACAACTCCAGCACGCGGTAGCTCTCGGCTCCCGACGCGACGGCCGCGGAGGCGCTCTGGTTCAGGTAGGCCGTGGCCCCGGCACCCAGAAGGAAGGTGGAGACACCGACGAGGAGATACTTCTTCATAAAACCACCCGTTGCGCCGCACGGCCGGACCGGCGGGAGTGTCAGGAGTGCGGCAGAACCGCCAGGGAACAGAGCCTTATCCTGTTTCCTGCCTGAATCCAGAGCCTTCGATCACGGCGTTTCGGGGCGCAGCCAGGGTTGGGGATCGATAGGCCGTCCGAGGTCCCGCAGCTCGATGTAGAGGCGGACCGTGGCACCCCGGTCGGCAGCCTGGCCGAGGGCCTGGCCCTGCCGTACGGCATCGCCTGTCTGGACGGAGGCGGTGAAGGGCCCGGCCAGGACAACCTGTCCTCGCGGCGTGGCCTGAAGGATCACCGCCTCGCCCCAGCCTTCAAGGGTGCCGGCAAACAGGACATCGCCACTGGCGGGAGCTCGGACCGCACTGCCGGATGGCGACTGGAAGGTCAGCCCCTGCGAGCGCAGGCCGCCCGCCTGAAGGCTCCCGAAGCGCTCCAGGATGGGCCCCGTCGTCGGTGCCAGGAGGTCGACGCCCGCCGCCTGCCCCCGGGACAGCTGTTCGGACAGCATCAGGCCTGCGGCCAGCTCCGCCCTGGCGGCGTCCAGCCCGGACTGGGCCGTATCGGTCAAGGGGTCCGGCGGTGCGAGGCGCAGGTTGAAGAGGATCAGGCCCGGGTTGGCTTCCGGCCCGATGGGCTCGCCTCTCCGGGGGGCCTGGAGCGCCGTCGCGGTCACCCCGAAGACCAGGGCCAGTCCCGCACCGGCACCGGTCAGGCAGCGAAGTCGACGCCGGGCGTTCGGCTCAGTCACGGTGGTAGGGTCCTCCGGCCAGGAGGGTTACGGACCGGTAGACCTGTTCGGCCAACATGACCCTGGCCAAGGCGTGCGGCCAGGTCTGGGGCCCGAAGGCCAGGGTGTCCTGGGCGCGCACCCGGAGGTCCGGGTCGAGACCGTCGGCCCCGCCGATCAGGAAGACCAGCCGCCGCACGCCGTCGTCTCTCAGCCGCCCGATCTCGGTGGCGAAGTCCCGGGAGGTGCGAGCCCGCCCCCGTTCGTCGCAGGCGATGACGCGGCTGTCGGCCAGGTGTGCGGACAGGGCCTCGGCCTCTGACCCCTTGCCGGGCTTGCGCCCCTCGACCTCGATCACCTCCACCGGGCCAAGGCCCAGGGCGCGCCCCGCAGCGGTTGCGCGCTCGGCATAAAGGCGCACGAGGTCGGCCTCAGGTGACCGGCCAAGCTTTCCGATGGCGACAATGGCGATCTTCAACCGGTGAACCCGGCGGGTGGGATGAATCCGCCGAACTCGCGTTCCACAAGTTCGGCGAAGTGGATCGTCGTCAGGTCCTGCATCCAGCCACCGATCACCTGGGCACCCATGGGGAGTCCCTCGCGGGACAGTCCGAGGGGCAGGGCTGTGGCGGGCAGGTTGGGCAGTAGGGCGACCGCAGGCCAGCCCAACTGGGCATAGTAGGGCGTATCTGCCCCATTGACCTTCAGGGTCCGCTCCTGGGTTTCCGGACCGTCCTCATGCGGGAAGGCGGTGACGCCGAAGGCCGGCGCGAGGACCAGGTCAAAGGTCTCGAACAGGCTCGCCCAGCGGCGGCGGAAGGCCAGCTGGGCGTCGAGGAGGTCCATGTAGGCATGGGCGTCCGGCGGTGCCGCCCCCGGCGCGCCCCGGCTGATCGCCGTGCTCAGGAGCCGCTGGTAGATCGCATGCTGGTCGGCGAGGTCGGGAAGCCGGTCGTGTGCCCGGAGGACGGATGCGCCCAGTGCTTCCAGCCGCCGCGCCAGGTTGTCGACGGCGCCAGCGATCTCGCTCTCGGTCGGGGTCAGCGGGTGGTCAGTGAGCACCAGGACCCTGTAGTCCGCCAGCGTCTCCCGCCGGGGCGGCACCAGGGTGAAGGCCATACCCGCGGCGTCTTCCGCCTCCGGACCCGCCAGGACGCCGAGCGCTCGCCGCAGGTCCGCAGCACAACGGGCCATTGGCCCGACGACCGCCAGGGGAACCGGGACCCCGTCGGTCCCCGGGGGGGTGTGGCCCCGGGTCGGGACCAGTCCCCAGGTGGGCTTGTGCCCGAAGACGCCGCAGAGGGCTGCGGGGACGCGGATCGAGCCACCGATGTCGGAGCCGAGTTCGAGGGGGGTCATTCCCGCAGCGAGGGCCGCCGCGGCGCCGCCTGAGGAGCCGCCGGGCGAGCGCGAGGGATCCCAGGGGTTGGAGGTTCGCCCATAGACAGGGTTGGTGCTCTGCCAGTCGCTGAGGAAGGGCGGCACATTGGTCAGGCCAAGGATGATCGCCCCCGCCGCCTTGAGGCGCGTCACCGCCGTGGCGTCGGCAGGCGCCACCCAGCCGCGGAAGGCCGGATTGCCCCAGGTCGAGGGCAGGCCCTGCACCTGGTTGGACTCCTTGACGGTCATCGGCAGGCCCAGGAGGGGAAGGCGATCGCCTGCGGAGAGCCGGGCGTCCGCTGCGCGCGCGGCGTCCCGGGCTCGGTCGAAGTCGCGGATGACGACGGCGTTGATCTGTGCGTCCCGCGTCTCGATCCTGGCGATCAGGGCGTCGGTCAGTTCCAGCGCGCCGATCCTGCGGTCGGCCAGGGCGACGATCAGGTCGCCGGCGCTTCGGTCGAGGAGGTCGGGTTCAGTGGATCCGGTCATGGCGGAGTCTCCCTGGCGCGAGGGTGCGTCACGGGACCCCGGGGTGTCCAGAGGGCGTCCCGCTCAGACCGCGGTGCGGTGGCCGGGGGACTCGACCGACCAGATCTTCTCGATGTTGTAGAAGGTCCGGACTTCGGGACGGAAGATATGAATGATGACATCGCCCGCGTCGATCAGCACCCAGTCGCAGTGCGGCAGCCCCTCGACCCGGGCGCGGCCGTAGCCACGCTCCTTCAGGGCGCGCAGCAGGTGGTCGGCAATGGCGCCCACGTGCCGGTGCGAGCGGCCGGACGCGACCACAAGCCCGTCAGCCATGGCGCTCTTGCCTTTGAGATCGATGAAGACGACGTCCTGGGCCTGGTCGTCATCCAGGCGGCTCAGGATAAGCTCCTCCAGCGTGGAAACACCTTGCGGGAGGGCGGCCTCGGCGGCCGGGGCCGGGGCGGTTTGCGCGGAAAGCGCAGGGTCGGGGCTCAGCGGAAGAACTCCTGTTCTGTTACGCCAGAACGGACCTCTAGCACAGGCCGGGCCCCGGGTCAGCCTTGACGTGAACGTACGGCACTCATCCGCTCGCGCAGTGCGGTCGATGACTGGAAGTTGAGCGGTCCGTAAAGGAAGATCCAGGCGGGAGGCGCCTGGCCGGGCAGGGCCTTTGCCCGATGGAAGGGCAGACGCCCCGCTGCAAACCGCCGCGCCGCCGGCGAGGACCGGCTCTTCAGCGAGATCCAGGGGCGGGAGACGACCGCCACCGGCACGGCGCGCAGGATCTGGGTCCATCCCCGCCAGCGGTGGAACCCCGCCAGGCTGTCAGCGCCCATGATCCAGACGAAATGGACCCCGGGAAAGCGGGCCTTCAGGGCCAGGATCGTGTCGAGGGTGTACCGGGTCCCAATGCGGGACTCGACGTCGGAAACGATCATGCCCCGGTCCCGGGCGAAGGCGCGGACCCCGGCCATGCGACGGGTAAGGGGGCGGGTTTCGGCGCTGGACTTCAGGGGGTTCTGGGGCGCCACAAGCCAGATCACCCGGTCGAGACCCAGGCGTTGGCGGGCGGTCTCGGCGACGTGGGCGTGGCCCTCGTGGGCCGGGTTGAAGCTGCCGCCGTAAAGTCCGACCTTCATGCCCCGCGAGAGAGCGAAGCCGGGCCTGAGGGCCCCGGGGTGCCCCCCCACAGACCGAAGCCCCACCTGTCCCGCCGCCCACATGTCAGGCTTCCGGGAGAGCCCGGAGGCTCCCTGAAGTGGATGTGGTCCCGGACCGATCGAGCCCGGTATCGACCTGCCGCATGCGGGTCCGGATGGTGAAGACCCCGTCTCCCGCCAACACTCCACCCCTGGCGAAAAGGCGGCCGCCCTCCCAGTTGGACAGGCCCAGCTCGGGCCGGTTCAGGGCGTACTGGCCGTCGACCCATCGGGTGAAGCCGTCACCGGTGAAAGGTGCCTCGATCCCGGCCTCGAAGCGGGCGAAGGCGGCGGGATCCTCGGTGACCAGGGTGGCGACCAGGCGTGGGGCCCATTGGTTGAAGAGGCCGATGGCGGCGTCCAGGTCGTCGACCACCGCCAGGGTGACCTCGGGGGTCTCCTCCCACTCCCATTCCCGTGCCAGGTCGGGTTCAGCGAGGGTGTCGGCGCGGGGCTCCATTGCGAGTCCTTCGGAACGCATCACCTCGACAGGCGACGCCATCCAGTCCCCGCCGGGCAAGAAGCCTTCGGTTCCTGCCAGGACATGCAGCCGGAATCCGCGCCGCCGGCGTCCGGCGGCCTCGAGTGCGGCCAGGAAGCCTGGGACCAGTTCGGCCGCCCGGGGCCGGACGATGACGCAGACGTTGAGTGTATTGCAGACCTTCCGGTCGAGGGAGTGGAAGACGACCTCCCGGAACCGGTCCGGGTCGGCGGAGACGTCGGCGACCATCCAGGCACCTCCGGTCCCATGCAGGCTGACGGGTGTCCCTGTCTGCCGGGCGATGGCGCCCAGCTGGGCCACGGCGGGTCCGGACCCCCGGGCGACTGCCAGGGCGAGGCGGCGATCGGCGAACAGGGCCCAGCCTGCTGACCGTTCGGCGGAGTCCACCAGGCTCATGGCACCCGGCGGCAGGCCGGCTTCGGCCAGGGCCGGGCGGACGGCGCCCTCCATCAGGGCGCGGGCCGTGCCCAGGGCGTCGGATCCAATCCGGAAGACCACGGCATTGCCGGTGCGGAGCACGCCCGCAGCATCGGCGAAGACATTGGGCCGGCCCTCGAAGACAAAGCCCACGACGCCCAGAGGCGCGCGGTACTGCTCGATACTCCAGCCGTCGTGGTCGATCCGCTCCAGCACCTGACCCCGGTTCGCCGGACTGTCGCGCCAGGCCCTCAGGCCGGTGATCATGTCCTGGCGCATGCCCTCGCCGGCAGCGAGCCGGGTCGTCGAACGCCCCCGGCTGCGGGCAGACTCAATGTCGCTGGCGTTGGCGGCGGCGACCTCCGCCCAGACGGACCCGTCCTCCAGCCGGCGCGCAAACGCCTCGAAGAAGGCGGTGATGGCCGCATCAGGGACATGGGAGAGCGCGCTGAATGCCGAGACGGCTACGGCTGTGGCGGACTCAACGATCCGGCCGACCTCGGCAGACACATGAAGAAGCTCGCCGGACTCCTGGACCACGACCAGGCGGTCGCCGGGCCGGAAGCGGGCTGCGAGGCCCGCATCCACGAAGGTAACGCGGTCACCGCCGAAGGGAACCGGCAGGCCCGCTGTCAGCGCCTCGAGGGGCGCGACCCGAAGTCCGTTCTCCGGCATGGCCTCCCCGATTCCTCCGGTCCCATTTGCTCAAGCTGAGCCTTACTAGACCAGACGGCGGGCGGCGCCACGCCGGAAAATCCGCCCTCGGCCGGTCAGGCGCGGATCATCGGCAGGCGGAAGGCGCCTTTCCCCGTGGCCGCCAGGACGGCGTTCGCGACCGCGGGTGCGATCACCGGGACCCCGGGTTCACCTGCGCCGGAAGGGGGGTTGGTCGACGGGAGGATGTAGGTCTCGACCTTTGGCGCCTCGGAGTGGCGGAGCACGGGATAGGCGTCGAAGTTCTTCCGATCGACTGCACCGGCCTTGATGATCATCTCGTCGTGCAGGGCGGCGGACAGGCCGAAGCAGGTTCCGCCTTCCATCTGGGCGGCGATCTGGTCCGGCGAGATCGCAGTCCCGCAGTCGATGGCGGTGACCACGCGGCCGACCTTCGGGTTTCCGTCCACCAGCCGGACCTCGGCGATCTGGGCGACGACGGAGCCGAAGCACTCGTGCACGGCCACGCCGCGGGTCACGCCCGCCGGCGCCGGCTTGTCCCAACCCGCCTTCTCGGCGGCGAGCTTGAGCACCGCGATGTGACGGGCTGCACCGGCTTTTTCGAACAGGGCGAGGCGGTAGGCGACCGGATCCCTGCCGGCCTTCTTCGCCAGGTGGTCGAGGGTGTGTTCCATGACGTAGGCGGTGTGGGTGGCCCCCACGGACCGCCACCACAGGACCGGAACGCCGTTCTCGGGCATCAGGACCTGACCGTCTACCGCCGGCGTCGCCTTGAGATAGGGCGAGCCCATGGCGCCCTCGACCGTGGTGGCGTCGAAACCCTTGGGGGCGAGGGGTGATCCCTTCATCAGGGACTGGGTGACCACCCGATGGGTCCAGGCGGCCGGGTAGCCGTCCTTGTCGAGCCGCACCCTGACCCGGTGGTGGGTCAGGGGCCGGAAATAGCCCGCCTCCATGTCGTCTTCACGGGTCCAGACCAGCTTTACCGGCGTCCCCTTGCCCACCTTCTTGGCGATCTGGACGCACTCGGCGACGAAGTCTGACTGGAAGTTGGCCCGGCGCCCGAAGGAGCCGCCTGCGAACAGGGTCTCGATCTGGATGGATCCCGGCAGGGCGCCGACGATGCGCGCTGTATTGATCTGATCAATGGTCTGCGACTGGGAGGCGACGGTCAGCTTGGTCCCGCCCTTTCCGCCCACCTGGGCCACGCAGTTCATGGGCTCCATGGATGCATGGGCGAGGAAGGGGAAGTCGAAGGTCGCCTCAAAGACCTCGCCGTCGCCGGCTGCGGCGGCGTCGCCGCGGCTCTCGAAGGACTCCCACTTGAGCTTGTCGGGCAGGGTGCCCTTTCCGGCGGCCCAATCTGTGTACTGGGCTTCCAGCTCGGCCGAGCCCCGGCCTTCGGCCTTGCTCTCGTCCCAGGTCACCTTCAGCACATTGCGGCCCTGGATCGCCGCCCAGGTCGACTTTGCGACGACGGCCACGCCTGTGGGAATCTGGATCACGTCTACAACGCCAGCGACCTTGCGGGCCTCGGTGGCGTCAAAGCCGCGCACCTTGGCGCCGAAGCGCGGCGCGTGGGCGACCACAGCTGTCAGCATGCCTTCGAGATTGACGTCCTGGGTGTAGCGGGCCTGTCCGGTGCTCTTGGCCAGGGAGTCCTTGCGACGGACCCGGTCGGTCCCGATCAGGGTAAAGGCCTCGGGCGACTTCAGCCTGGGCTCGGCAGGCGGCTTGATGGCTGCGGCACCCTGGATGAGGTCGCCAAACCCGGCGCTCTTGCCGCTGGCGACGTGGCTGACCACGCCGTCCTTAACGGTGATCTCGGCCTCGGGGACCTTCCAGGCGGCGGCGGCGGCGCCTGTGAACATGGCCCGGGCGGCAGCCCCAGCCTTGCGCAACTGCATCCAGCTGTTGGCGATCGCCGTCGAGCCGCCAGTGCCCTGGACCCCCATCAGCGTGTTCGCATACAGCTTGGAATTGGCCGGGGACTGCTCGACGCTGACCCGGCTCCAGTCGGCGTCAAGCTCCTCGGCTACGATGGCCGCGAGGCCCGCATGGCTGCCCTGGCCGAATTCGATGTGCTTGGACACCACCGTCACCGCGCCGTCGGCAGCGATGCGGATGAAGGGTCCAAAGGCTCCGACCTCGGTCTTGGCCCCGGCGGACATCAAGTCTGCGGGCGAGCAGCCTACGAGGAGGGCACCTGAGATGAGGGCGGTTCCGACCACCAGGTCCCTGCGGGTGGCACCGCTTCGGGCGGCAGCCTGATCGACATGCGAGTTCATGGTGATCTCCTCAGGCGCGGGACTTGGCGGTGGGTTGGCCGGTGGCTTGGCCAGTGGCTTGGGCAGCCTCACGGATGGCGGCGTGGATCCGCTGGTAGGCGCCGCAGCGGCAGATGTTTCCGTCCATGGCCGCATCGATCTCGGCGTCCGAAGGGCGAGGGTTTGAGGCCAGGAGGGCTGCTGCGCTCATGATCTGGCCCGTCTGGCAGTATCCGCACTGCGGGACGTCTAGCTTGACCCAGGCCTGCTGCAGGGGGTGGGTCCCGCCGAGGCCCTCAATGGTGGTGATCTTCATGCCCGAGAGGGCGCTGACCGGCAGGGAGCAGGACCGCACCGGGGCGCCGTTGGCCAGCACCGTACAGGCGCCGCACTGTCCGATCCCGCAGCCGAACTTGGGTCCGGTCAGCCCGACCTCCTCGCGCAGGACCCAAAGGAGCGGGGTGTCCGGCGTGGCCTCGACCTGGACTGTCCTGCCGTTGATCTCGAGACTTGTCGCCATTTGGGCCTCTCCCTCGGGGATTAAGCGGTTGCTGATCTTAACAGCGTTCGGAAGCGGCTGTATAGTTGGGCGCGATCGTATCCGGGAGTTCTCAATGCGCCTGTCGCCGACCCTGCCAATGCTCGCTGTCTTCGCGATGGCCCTCGCCTCATCGGCCCATGCTGCAGATGGTGCCCGGCTCTTCGCCCTGCAGTGTAAGGCCTGCCATGGTGCCCAAAGCAGCGTGGCTGGGCCGAGCCTGAACGGCACCTTCGGGCGAAAGGCGGCCGGCGCGCCTGGGTTCACCTTCTCGCCCGCCCTCAAGGCCAAGGGCGGAACCTGGACCGAGGCCAGCCTGGATGCCTATCTCGCGGCACCCCAGGCCTTCGCGCCCGGCGGGCGTATGGCTGTCGCCGTTGCAGCCCCTGGCGACCGCGCCGCCGTGATCGCCTACCTCAAGACCCTGAAGTAGGGGCCCGGGGGCCGGACCTTGGACGTCTTCCCCGCCTTTGTGCCGCTGATGGGGCGAAGGGTCGGCCTGACCGGCTCCGGTGAAGGTCTGGCCGCTCGCCATCGCCTGCTGTCCGGGAGCCCGGCACAGATCATTGCTCTGGACCTGTCCGAGGCTGCGGACCCGAGGTCCTGGGCAGGGATGGCCCTGGGCTTTGTCGCGGGTCCGGATCAGGCGGCCTGCGCCGCCGCCGCCGCCGCCGCGCGGGCGGCCGGGGTTCCCGTGAACGTCATGGATCGACCGGCCCTCTGCGACTTCACCGTTCCGGCCATCATCGACCGGGGCGCCGTGGTCGCGGCCCTCGGAACTGGCGGAGCTTCCCCCCTCCTCGTGTCCCGCTTGCGCGCCGAGATCGAAACCCGCCTTCCCCCGGGACTGGGCCGCCTGGCCACCTATCTCGAGGCCCGCAAGGATGTCCTGCGCGCCCGCTTCCCGGATCCGGCGGATCGCAGGGTCTTCCTGTCCGGCCTGCTCGACGGTGATCTTCCCCAAGCCCTGGAAGCGGGGGGAGAGGCGGCGGCGGACGCTACCCTTTTCCCGGCCCTGGAGTCCGGTGCCGCGCCGCCTGGGCGGCTATTCAGCCTTCCGCCGGACACGCCCGCCGACCTTGTCTCCCTGAAGGCCTGCCGGGTGCTTGCCGGCGTCGACCTGTTGGTACTGGCGGAGGGGGCCGACACAGAGCTGGCCACTCTCGCCCGCCGGGATGCAGTTCGGGCGACGCCTGCAGAGGCCCCTCCCGGTCTGGTGGCCCAGCGGCTCGCCGAGGGTCGGACCGTGGTCCTGGCCTGCGATCCCTCGCCCTACCGGGAGGCTGGCCTGGTGGTCTCTCCCCTGCCGGTCGCCCGCTGACGCCTTCGGTTCAGGCGTCGAGCCTGCGTCCCCGGGTCTCGGGCAGGAAGAAGAAGCAGGTCACCACTGACAGGAGGGTGAAGGCGAAGGGGTACCAGAGGCCTGAATAGATGTTCCCCACGCCGATCACGATGGCGTAGGCGAAGAAGGGTACGAAGCCACCAATCCAGCCTGTGCCGATGTGATAGGGCAGGGACATGGCCGTGTAGCGCACCCGGGTCGGGAACAGTTCGACCAGGCAGGCGGCGATGGGTCCGAAGAGGGCGGTGGCGGCGATCACGAAGACCATCATCACCCCGAGGACACCGGCCATGTTGAAACGCGCCGGATCGGCCTTTGCCGGATAGCCTGCCGCCGCCAGCGCCGCCTTGACCTCGGCCTCGATCCCGGCCCGGACGGCCTTGACCTCGGTGACGGGAAGGCCCGCTGCGGAGCGGGACGCGACGGTGACGTCGCCGACCTTGACCACGGCTGGCGTTCCCGGCGCCGCGGGCTGGTTGTCATAGGAGACGCCGGCATTGGCCAGGATGCTGCGGGCGACGTCGCAGGAAGAAACGAAGACCTTCTTTCCCACCGGATCGAACTGGAGTGAGCAGTCCGCGGGGTCGGCGGAGACCACCACAGGCGTGCGGGCCTGGGCCTCTGCGAGGGCGGGATTGGCGAACTGGGCCAGCATGTGGAAACCCGGGAAGTAGGCGACCAGCATCAGGGTCATGCCGAAGAGCATGACCGGCTTGCGGCCCACCCGGTCCGACAGGGCACCGAAGACCACGTAGAAGACGGCGCTGACCGCTGTGACGATCATCAGCACCATGTTGATGGTCTCGGGGGCGACCTTCAGGAACTTGTCCAGGAAGGTCTGGCTGTAGAAGAAGGTGGTGTACCAGACGGCGCCCTGGGCCGACATCACTGCGCAGAGGGCCAGGATGACCAGCTTCAGGTTCTTCCACTGGCCGAAGGCCTCGGCGTAGGGCGCAGTGGAGGCTCCGCCCTCTTCCTTCAGCTTGGCGAAGGTTGGGCTCTCGTTCAGCTTCACGCGCATGAAGATCGACACGAACAGGAGGCCGGCCGAGAACAGGAAGGGAATCCGCCACCCCCAGGCGTCAAAGGCGTCCGGCCCGAAGTAGTGGCCCACCACCAGGCGGGTTATGAGAATCACGAACAGGGCGGCGAAGAGGCCGAAGGCGGCGGAGGTCTGGACCCAGCTGGTCGCCCGGCCCCGGCGATTGTCGGGGGCGTGCTCGGCCACGTAGATGGCGGCCCCGCCGTACTCTCCTCCCAGGGCAAAGCCCTGCAGGATTCGCATGAGAACAAGAAGTGCCGGGGAGAGGAGCCCAACCTGGCTGTAGGTCGGCAGAAGGCCGATGGCCACGGTGGCCACGCCCATCAGCACGACGGTGAACAGGAAGGCACCCTTGCGTCCGACCCGGTCGCCGATCCGCCCGAACACCAGGGCGCCAATGGGCCTGAAGAAGAAGCCGGCCCCGAAAAGCGCCAGGGCGGCGATATAGCCGGCGGCCTCGGGCAGGCCCGTGAAGAAGACCTTGGAGATGACCGTGGTCAGGCTTCCGAAGACGAAGAAATCATACCACTCGAAGGTCGTCCCCGCCGCCGAGGCCCCCACCACCGTCCTCAGGGACGGCTGTGCCGGGGCTGTAGCCTTGTCCTCGCCAGCCTTCGTATTGTCAGCAGCCGCCATGTCTTCCCTCACCTCAAGGTCGCCTGAACGCCCGGTCATTAGGTTGTCGCCCGTCCCGAAATCAACGGGATCAGAAGGCGTTCTCGCCCGTGATCGCCCGGCCGAGGATCAGGGCATGGACATCATGCGCGCCCTCGTAGGTATTCACGGTTTCCAGGTTCGAGGCATGGCGCATGACGTGGTACTCGCCGCTGATCCCGTTGCCGCCGTGGATGTCCCGGGCCTCCCGGGCGATGGCCAGGGCCTTGCCGCAGTTATTCCGCTTCATCAGGCTGATGGCCTCGGGCACCCAGGCGCCCTGGTCGATCAGCCGGCCAAGGGCGAGGGCACCCTCGAAGCCCAGGGCGATCTCAGTCTGCATGTCCGCCAGCTTCTTCTGGACGAGCTGGCGGGCCGCGAGGGGCTTGCCGAAGACCTTGCGGGTCGCGACGTAGTCGCGGCTGGCGTGCAGGCAGAAGTCGGCGGCGCCCATGGCGCCCCAGGCGATTCCGTAGCGGGCCTTGTTCAGGCAGGAGAAGGGCCCCCGCAGGCCAGAGACGCCGGGCAGAAGCTGGTCTTCGGAAACGAAGACGTCCGAAAGGGCGATCTCGCCGGTGATGGACGCACGCAGGGACAACTTGTTCCGGATCTGCGGCGTCGAGAAGCCCTCCGAACCCCGGTCGACCAGGAAGCCCCGGATGGCGCCGTCCAGCTTGGCCCAGACCAGGGCGACGTCGGCGATCGGCGCATTGGTGATCCACATCTTGGCGCCGTTGAGGATGAACCCGCCGTCGGTCCGAACCGCTGTGGTGCGCATGGAGGCCGGGTCTGATCCGCCGTCGGATTCCGTAAGGCCGAAGCAGCCGATGATTTCGCCCCGGGCCATGCCGGGCAGATAGCGCTGGCGCTGGGACTCAGAGCCGAAGGCGTGGATCGGGTACATGACCAGGGAGGACTGGACGCTCATTGCAGAGCGGTAGCCGGAATCGATCGCCTCGATCTCCCGGGCGATGAGGCCATAGGCGACGTGGTTTACGCCGGCGCAGCCGTAGGCCTCGGGCAGGGTCGGGCCCAGAAAGCCCAAGGCCCCCATCTCGGTCATGATCTCGCGGTCGAAGCGTTCCTCGGCGTAGGCCGAGACCACCCGGGGCAGGAGTTTGTCGCGGGCGTAGGCCCTGGCGGACTCCCAGACCATCCGCTCATCCTCGGAAAGCCGCGAGGCGAGATCCAGGGGGTCTTCCCAGCTGAAGGTCTTGGTTTCGGCGCCGGCGTCGAGGGCCATGTCGGTCTCCTGCAGTCGTGTAGAAGGCTTTATGCGACGGATCGCCGCGCGGGTGTAGCCGGGTTTTGCGACTCAGCCGCCCCGGGCGACGAAGGGCCCGTTCCGGAAACCCTCTGATGCCTTCCCATAAAGGAAGGGCTGGCCGGCCTCGGTCTCCACCCGCCCCCCTGCAGCCGCCAGGATGGCGTGGCCGGCGGCGATGTCCCATTCCATGGTCGGGCCGAGACGCGGGTAGATGTCGGCGGCACCTTCCGCGATCCGGCAGAACTTGATGGAGGAGTCCATGGATTCTGTTGCATCGAAGCCATGTCGGTCAGTCAGTGTACGGAGCACCTCCGGCTTCATGGTGTGGCTGATCAGGGCGACCGCTCCACCGGTGGGCCAGGGACGTACACCCACGGAGGCCGCCGGGCCCCCGGCGATCCTCTTGAAGGCCCCGCCCGGGGCTGTGAACCAGGTCTCCCGGGTTGCCGGGGCACTGATGGCGCCTGCAACCGGGACTCCCTCTACAATCAGGGCGATGTTGACCGTGAAATTGGGGTCCCCCCGAACGAAGGCCTTGGTGCCGTCGACGGGATCCACAAGGAGGAAGACGGAACCGATCAAGCCGGGCGTCCCAAACTCGCTGGCATGCTCTTCCGAAACTACGGTTATGCCGGGCGCTGTCACCGCGAGACGGGCAAGGATCAGGGTCTCTGCGCGGCGATCCGCCTCGGTGACCGGGCTGTCATCCGACTTGCGATCCACGGCAAGGCCGCTGTTCCAGAGTGGCCGGACGAGGTCTGCAGCCTCTTCGCAGAGGTCAGCCAGAAGGGCTCCGAACCGGGCGTCTGGGATGAGCATTGCCAAGCCTCCTGTGCGGCCGCCTTCCTAAATGTGCCGTGCAGTTTCCCAAAGCGGCAAATCAGGCCAGATTCATTCGACCATGTCCGACGCCTTCCCCACCCTGCCGGAAGACGCCCGCCGCGAGCCGCCCGCGCCGCGCACCGCGGAGATCGCCGCCTATCTCGCTGCGCGGATGTGCCATGACTTCATCAGCCCGGTCAGCGCCATGGTCAGCGGGTTGGATCTGCTGGATGACCCCTCTGCCCAGGACATGCGCGAAGACGCCATGGGCCTGATCTCGGCCTCGGCGCGGAAGCTGGCGGACCAGCTCGGTTTCTGCAGGGTCGCCTTCGGCGCCTCAGCTTCGGCGGAGGTCTTCGACTCCCGCGAACTCGGGCGGCTCGCTGAAGGCCTTTTCCGCCACATCCGGGCCGAACTGGACTGGCAGGTCGCAACCCCGGCCCTCCCCAAACCCGCTGCGAGGGCACTACTGAATCTCTCCCAGCTTGCCGGAGCGGCCCTGCCAACCGGTGGCGCCGCCCGCATCCAGGCCGAGGAACGTGAAGGCTTCATCCTCATCCGGGCCCGCGCCGACGGTGCCCGGGCCCGCCTGCGCGCCGAGGTTTCCGACGGCCTCGCCGGTATGCCCATGGGCGAGGGTCTGCATGGGTACTGGGTCCAGGCCTACTACGTCCACCTGTTCGTCACGGACGCCGGCGGGACGGTCCGCGTGGATTCCGGGCCAGGGACCATCGACTTCCTCGCCGCCCTTCCGGCCTGAGCCAGGTTCCGGCAGAGACGACAACCGCTCCTTAACCAAAATCTGGGCTTAACCGAAATCTGTAAGCGTGCGTGGATGGAGGCTCGCTCTTGAAGTCCTGTCTTATCGCTGACGATAGTCCCGTGGTCCGGCTGATGGTCCGCAGGCTTCTCGAGGCCACCGGACATCATGTCCGCGAGGCGCCGGACGGTGCCCAGGCCCTGGCGGCCTGCCAGGAGGACATGCCGGACGTCGTCCTGCTGGACTGGCGAATGCCCGTGATGAATGGACTGGAATTCCTGGTCCGGCTTCGGCGGTTGCCCGGCGGGGTCGGCCCCTGCGTGATCTTCTGCAGTGTCGAGTCGGACCCTGGAATGATCGACCAGGCCCTGGCCTCCGGCGCCAACGAATACGTTATGAAGCCCTTTGACCGGGAAATCCTGGCGGGAAAACTCTCCCTCGTGGGGGCTGCGTGACGCCCGGGGAACTCGAACTCGTCGCCCGGCTCTGCCTGATGCGGACCGGCCGCCGGCTGGACACCTCCGTTCCGGAGAGGGCAGCTGCGCGCCTGGGCGTTGTCGCCCGCCGCGAAGGCTATGGAAGCGTCGACGACCTGCTTCTCGCGCTTCGCACCAGCGAGGCCGAGCGACTGGCCTGGCCGGTCGTGGAGGGGCTCACTGCCTTTGAGTGGGGCTTCATGGAGGACCCCAGGGTCCTGAAGCAGGTCGCCAGGCGAATCCTTCCACACCTTGCCGGAATTAAGGGCGATGATCCGGTGCGGATCTGGTGTGCGGCGGCAGGGTCAGGCCAGGATCCCTATTCCCTCGCCATCCTGGCCCAGGAGGCTTCGGCGAGGATGGGCGGCGACCTCAAGGTCGAAATCTACGCGTCGGATTTATCCGTTAAGGGGATTGAGCGGGCCAGGAAGGGCATCTTCAGCCACTTCGAGATCCAGAAGGGCCTGTCTGCCCGCCAGATGATTGATCACTTCCAGCCTGTGGAGGGTGGCTGGCAGGCCTCCTCCAGCCTGCGCGACATGATCCGTTGGCGCCGCGTGAACCTGTTCTCGGACACTACAGGTTCCATGCGCTTCGACCTGGTGGTCTGCCGGGGCGTACTCCCCCAGACGGCGGCGCATGTGCGGCCCACGGCGGTCGTCAACCTCGCCCTGTCCCTGGCGGAGGACGGATTCCTGGTTCTTGGCCGGGGAGAGGGCGAAGGCGAGGCCGACCTGGCACCCGCGCTCCTGGCCCTGCCCGGTCTGGACGGCATCTACGCACGAAACCCCGCTTTTCGGACGTTGGAGGTCTAGACCCCCGCCTCAGCGGGGCCTGCGAGCTCCCAGCAAGGCGCTGAAGATCCCCGCGGCCAGGCGCGGGTTGCGCAGTGCGGTCACGCCCGCCGCGGTCGCCGCCAAGGCACCGAACAGGGCGAAGATCGGCCGTCGGCGCGCGAGTTCCATAAGGTCTGAGCCCACATCCCTGTCACCGTCTACAGCGGGCCTGCCGCGCTTCGATCCGGCGAAGATCAGCAGGGTCAGGCCAGCGACGACGAGGATCAGGAGACAGGCGGCCGCCACCGCCGCCGCAGCGCCGGCCGCCCCGAGGGTGGGCTCCAGGACGGCGTAGAGCGCCAGGGAAAGGGCCACCACGAAGACGGCCGAAGCCGTCGCCATGGCGGCGCCTCCGCAGATCAGGAGGAGGAGGCGGCCAGGCCTCAACGGTTACGTCCGCCGGCCAGCAGAAGGCCGATCAGGACACCGACGCCAACGGCTATGCCCGTGGCTGCCACAGGGCGTTCGCGGACCCGGCTTGCGACATAGCGCTGGGCGTCGTCGATATGGTCCGACGCTTCAGAGGCATAGGCCTTGCTGTGATTGCGGATCTGCTCGACGCCCTCGGTGACGGCCTTCTCGAGCCGCCGGGCGGCGTCGGAAAGGCTGTGCTCGGCGCGGTCGACGGCGTCGCTGGCGGCTTCCGTGGTGGACTTGATGGCCGAGCGGGCGGCGCGGGCGGTCTTGTCTACAGTGGCATCAGACATGTGAGTTCTCCTTGGGGCTCAGGCCCTTTGATCAGACCGCGGAGATGGTCCCTTCTCCGGCGAGTTGCAAGGCTGGGGGAATCCCTAGGCGCCTCCCTCCAGCAGGAATTCGATCATGGCCGGAACCGCCGCGCGGTCCTGGAGCATGAACATGTGGCCGCCGTCGAAGAACCTGAGGACCGATCCCCGCAGCGCAAGGGCCAGGTTCAGCTGGCTGAGGGGCGGCGCGATGCCGTCGAACCGGCCGGCGGCGATCAAAACCGGCGTGCGGACGGCGGGAAGGGCCTCCCAGACGTCGTGTCCGGCCCGGGCCTCGATCTGCCGCCGGGCCCCCTCCTCGCGCCCGGGCTCCCCTGCGAAGGGATCGGTTGCAGACAGGGCGATGGCGTCGGCATGGCGCTCGGGGTGGGCTTCGGCCCAGGCCGCGTCGAGCCTCGTATCATTGACCGGCAATAGATGGCGGGCCCGGGCTTCGCCCTTCAGGTGGCCGATCTCATGGAAGGGGAAGGAGCTGCCGCCGGCTCCTCCCGGCGAGGTGCAGGCCAGAACCAGTCGCCGCACCCTGTGGGGGTGCCGCACTGTCAGGTTCTGCGCGACCATGCCCCCGAAGGAGACGCCGATGACCAGGGCGTCGTCCCAGCCCAGGGCGTCCATCAATCCCGCCGCGTCGTCGGCATAGTCGGCCATGGAATAGGGACGGTCGGGCTTCTCCGTCTGGCCCAGACCCCGCTGGTCATAGGCCACGAGGTCGAAGGCCCGGGCAAAGGGACCGTCGAGCATGTTCGGGCGGACCCTCAGGTCGCCTCCGGTTCCGGAAATGAATAGCAGCCGCGGTCCCTCGCCGATGCGTTCATAGTGGATGTCGAGGCCGTTGGCGGTGACTTTGGGCATGGTCAGTCCCTATGGATCGGGTCGATCCAGCGGACCTCCCGCGCCGGTTCGACGGGCTCGATGTCGAGGTTCACGACCACCGCCTCGCCGTCGCTTCGCACGAGTACGCACTCGAGGGTCTCGTCCGAGGAGGCATTGATCTCCTGGTGCGGGACAAAGGGCGGCACATAGATGAAGTCGCCCGGCCCGGCCTCCGCGGTGTACTCCAGCCGTTCGCCCCAGCGCATCCGGGCGCGCCCGCGGACAACGTAGATGACGCTCTCCAGCGGGCCGTGATGATGAGCGCCCGTGCCCGCGCCAGCATGGATGTGAACGGTCCCCGCCCAGAGCCTGCGTGCGCCCACTCGCGCAAAGTCGATGGCTGCTGCGCGGTTCATTCCAGGGCTCTGGGTCGTATTGGCGTCAAGCTGGTCCCCGGGCACCACCCTTACGCCGGTGTGCTCCCAGCCGTCGCCCGGAACCGCCTCTTCCGACATCTTCGCCTCCCGTCGAAATCGTGTACAATTACATGCAGCGCCAGAAGCGCATCGTTCGCAAGTCTGTATCGGCTTCAGGGTCGACCTGAAGCTGGGGAGGTGAGGTCCAGTGCAGCTTCCGCTCCGCCAGCCGGACGATCCCGGCCTCGATCCACCCCGTCCCTGGCGGGAAGGCGATTATGGGGCCGGGCATGGGACCGTGTGCGGTTGCGAGGCGTGTGCGGTCCGTCAGGGCGAAGGGGAGTCCTCGCCAGTCTTCGCCTATCTCAACGCGAACGAGCGCGGCGGGACAGCCCCCAACGGCAAGACCAGCTTCACCCTCGACCAGGTTGCCAACCGCCTCACCGGGGGTGAGGCCGGCTGGGGCGTCATGGGCCAGCCCTTCACCGTCAGCTACGCCTTCCGGTCGGCTGAGCCCTCCAACATGCCCAGCGGGACCACCGGGTTCTCCCGGTTCAACGACGCCCAGATCCGCCAGGCCGAAAAGGCCCTGCAGGCCTGGACCGACGTCAGCGGCATCCGGTTCCTCCGCGTCGGTTCCGGCGAGAGCGGCGAGACCGCCTACTCCGACTTCGCAGTAATGCTGTTCGCCAACTATACCGATGGGCCCGAAGGCGCGGCGGCCTTCGCCTACTATCCCGGCTCCCTGGACTTCTCGGCGCGGTCCGGCGACGTCTGGATCGACTCCACTTCCAGCTACAACCAGCAGCCCTCGGCTTCCAACTACGGCGGCCTGGTCCTGGTGCACGAGATCGGTCACGCCCTGGGTCTCGCCCATCCGTCAACCTATCCCTCTACGGGGACGCCCACCTACGCCGCCGACGCCAGCTATTTCGAGGATAGTCGCCAATACACGGTGATGAGCTATTTCGGTGGCTTCAACACGGGCGCCTACCTGCCGGGATATTCCGCCGTGCCCCTGCTGGATGACATTGCCGCCATGCAGGCCGAGTACGGGCCCAACATGTCGACCCGGACCGGCGATACGGTCTACGGCTTCAACTCCAACTCTGGCAGGTCCTGGTTCGAGGCCGTGAGCGCGACCTCGGTCATGCAGTGGGCCGTCTGGGACGCGGGCGGGCGCGACACCTTCGATTTCTCTGGCTACCCCGACGACCAGGTGATCGACCTGAGGCCGGGCTTCTTCTCGGACGTGGGCGGCTACCGGGGCAATGTGGCCATCGCCCGTGGGACCGACATCGAGGATGCCATCGGCGGTGCCGGTGATGACAGCCTGACGGGAAACAGCCTCGCCAACCAGCTGACGTCCGGGGCGGGATCCGACACGGTCTTTGGCGGCGATGGCGGCGACACCCTGATGGAGGCCTCCGGCACCAACTACCTGCGCGGCGAGGCCGGTGAGGACTCCCTCTCCGGCGGCACTGGCTTCGACGACATGCATGGCAACATGGGCAATGACACCCTCCGCGGAAACGACGGCGAGGACTGGGTCGTCGGGGGCAAGGACAACGACCTGCTCTTCGGGGATGCCGCCTGGGACATCGTCTATGGCAACCTGGGCAATGATACCGTCGACGGCGGCGC
>CAIZKE010000357.1 GCA_903933475.1 uncultured Alphaproteobacteria bacterium
ACATTCTTGTAGGACGAGACCACCTGGCCGTAGGGGTTCAGTCCCTGGAAGCTGAAGATGGCGTCCTGGACGTCCTGCAGGAAGGCGGACCCGGTGACCCGGACGTCGCCAAAGGACCGGCGCAGGATCAGGCTGGCGTCAAAGGATGTCTCCGGCTTCAGGTTGGGATCGAAGCTCTGCGGATCGATCTGCTGGGTGATGTCGTCAATGCGTCCCTGGAAAAGTTCGCCCACTGTCGGGAAACGGGTCGCTGTGCCCAGGCTGAGCTGGACCTCCCAACCCGCCGCCAGTGGGCCCTGGAAGCTCAGCTTGGGGCTGACGGCGCTGTCGGTCCGCTCCGGATAGTCGTCGTCCACCCGGCGACCGGCGATCAACTTGCCGATGCCGCCATCGTGAGCCTTCCAGGCGTCGTATCGGACGCCCGCGGTCAGGCTGTAGTCGCCCGGAAGAGATATCTCGTCCTCGAGGAAGGCCCCGAAGGTCGTCGTCTTCCCCCAGGTGGAGGCTGAGAAGACCGGATTGGAGGCGTTCTTCCACGCCGTGGTGCTGAAGGTCTCGGACCTTGTCTCATAGAGGTTGGCGTCTGCCCCGAAGGCGACGGCGTGATCGCCGAACGTCCTCTCCAGGG
Source organism: uncultured Alphaproteobacteria bacterium (assembly GCA_903933475.1). Lineage (GTDB taxonomy): Bacteria > Pseudomonadota > Alphaproteobacteria > Caulobacterales > Caulobacteraceae > Phenylobacterium. The sequence goes on from CAIZKE010000357.1 coordinate 629, forward strand.
TCACGGCGCCCGTCCACCATCCGGGTTCCCGGGCCTGGGTCTGTGTCCCCGCGCCGTTGACCAGCCCCGTCGCCATGTCGCGAGAGGTCCGCCCATCCTGGCTCGCGATCCAGTATCGCGAGACGTTGGCCGACACCGCCCAGCCGACAGCGTCGCCGCCCGCCCGCAGGCCGCCGAGATACTCGGTTCGACGGGTCAGGGACTGGGTGAGGCCGGTCGCGTTCCAGGTTCGACCGCCGAAGGCTACGCGACCCTGCCAGACCGGCGATCCTGCGGCGTCCTTCAGGAAGGTCCGCGTGTCGGTGAGGTCCTGGTCGGTCAACCAGGCGAAGCCCATGGCCTCCAGCTTCCACCCATTGTCCATCTCCCAGCCGGCGCGAAGCCGGAACTGGTCCTGGATGACATGGACCGGTGATGCGGCACCGAAGACCGGGGTCGCCAGCCTCGGGTCCACAAAGGCCCCGGTCACCGCCGTTCCCGTCCCGGTCGCGGTGGTCAGGAGGTTGTAGGTCATGGACTGGCCAGTGTTCTCGAAATGCCGGAAGCCCGCCCGCAGGCTGAAGGGCGAGTTCTCAGGCTTCCAGGCCAGACCCGCCTCGGCGCTGTAGCCTCGGAAGGTCTCGTCAAAGCCGTACTCCGTGAAGGGCATGAGCAGGACCTGGGCCTGGCCGTAGACCTCGTTCCGCTCGGGCGCCCGGGTGGTAACCGAGATCACACCGCCCATGGAGTTGCCGCCGTAGCGCGCCGAGTAGGGGCCGTAGACGATGTCAACTGCCGGACTTCCGCCGGGCCGACGACGTTCCACTTCGGCGGGAAGTCGAACCGGTTGCCGAGGAAATTGGAAACGACAAACCCATCGACGAGGACCAGGGTCCGGGCGCTCTGGACGGTGTTGGCGCCCCGCAGGGCGACCACCGCGTTGTCGTCGCCGGCGAAGCGCTTCCGGACGAAGAAGTTGGGCGCGTACTTCATCAGGTCTTCGACATTGACGGCGTTCACCGCCCGGAATTCGGTCTCGCCGAGAGAGACAGACAGTCCCCGGGGCTGGACGGTGATGGGTTTGTCGCCCTGTCCGACGACGATGACCGCGTCAATCTCGGGGGCTTCGGCGACGGCGTCCGAGGCGTGAACGGACACGGGAGCTACAGCGACCGCGAGGGCCGCCAGTATGGCGCGGCGCGAGGCGCCGGCGCGAAGGAGGGAGTTCATGGAGGATCTCTCGACTGAATGTCAGGCAGGGCCGGGCGGAGCCGACCGGGGCGACGGGGTCAGACGAGAGAGGGAGGACCGGTCTTGGGGGGAGGCGGTGCCGGAAGCCCGAGGCCGGGGCGCTGGTGTTTCGCCCGTACGCCAGGGTGCGCAGTGGGTGCCGGCCAGGGCGCCGGAACCGGAAGAAGAACGGACTCGGTCGGTGTGAAGGCCGCAGTCGCCGCAAAGGCGCACGGGGAATCTGAAGCGCCCTTTCCAGCGTCTGGGCTTGTCCCGTCATCGTTGAGCGGGGCCACCATGGCACCCTGGCCGGTACAGAGGGTCATCTGCAACCCGCCGCCGGGCGTCTCGGCGAACATGACGCCCGCCGGAACGACAATGCGCATGGTCATGGCCAGGACCACCAGGACGGGGGCCGCCCTGCGAAGCACACTGACGAGGCCTGAGATGCGCATGCCGCGTTTCTTAGGCCAGAACCGGGCGGCCTGTCCATTGGGGTCCGCCGGAGCCGTCTCCGTTGTCTCAGGCGGACTTCCGGGACAGACTGTGGCCATGCCGAACCCCGCGCCTGGAGGCCCCACCCGGCGGCGAGCCGACGCCGTCCTCGCTGAACGCGGGCTCGCCTCGAGTCGCGCCCGGGCCCGCGCCGCCATCGAGGCTGGAGGGGTGACCGCTGACGGTCGCCGGGTGACGTGCGCTTCGGACCTCATCGCAGCGGAAGCCGAGATCACCTTCCGGCCCGCCTTCGAGGAGGTCAGCCGGGCGGCTGGCAAGCTCAAGGCCGCGCCGGGATTCGACGGGGCCCCGCTCGAAGGGGCGGTCGTCCTGGATGTCGGCGCCTCGACCGGGGGCTTTACCGAGGTCTGCCTTGGGCGCGGGGCCCGGCGGGTCTTCGCCGTCGATGTCGGTCGCGGCCAGCTTCACCCCCGCCTGCGCGCGGATCCCCGCGTAGTGTCCCTCGAAGGCGTGGACGCCCGTCGCCTGGACGCGGCCCTGGTGACCGAGACGCCCGATGTCGTGGTCTGCGACGCCAGTTTCATCGGGCTGGCGAAGGTCCTCCCGGCGGCCCTCGACCTTGCCAGGCCCGGGGCCTGGCTCTTCGCCCTGGTCAAGCCGCAGTTCGAGGTGGGGCCGGAGAGGGTGGGCAAGGGCGGCGTCGTCCGCGATCCGGCGGCCCGCGAGCCCACGCGCCAGTCTGCCTGCGATTTCCGGGAGACTTTCGGCTGGCGTGTCACGGACCGGACGCCCAGCCCTGGTGACCGGGGCGGACGGCAAGGTCGAATTCCGGGTGTCAGCCCGGCAAGCCTGACTATTCCCGGCCGCTGGCGCGCCAGACCCCATCGGAATTCTGGCAGACCTCCAACTGGCGCACCTGGCCCTCCTGCGGTGACTGCTGGACCCAGCGGCAGTGATCGCGGCTGTAGTCGGTCTGGGTGACCTGGGGCGGGTAGTCGATGCAGGTGACGGACCCCCGGCCGACACCGTAGCCGACCCCGGCTCCAGCGGCTGCGCCCAGCAGGGTGCCGGTGGTCTTGTTGCCCTTGCCCGCTATGGTCCGCCCGAGAAGGGCACCGCCAAGGCTGCCGATCAGGGCGCCCTTGGTCGCGGCGGCCTGTTTCTGCTCCTTGCAGACATCCCCCCGGCCGAAGTCCTGCAAGGGCGCGGCCTGGGCGCGGACCGCAGACGGCGTACCGGCGGTGAGCAGGGCGATGGCGGCGATTGCAGTGATCAGCGGACGCATGACGTGGCTCCCTTCGAGGTGCTGCAGACCCTATGTCAGAAGGCGGCGATTGCAAGGCTGGCGCTCAGGACCTCCCCGCTGCGCACCGAAACAGTCTAGGGTGTCTCCGTGCCCCCCCGCAGACCCCCGCCAACCGCGCCGCCGCCGCCTGAAGGTCCCCTGACCGTCGACTCTGTCGGCGGGGAGGGCGATGGCGTCATCCACCTGACCGACGGGCGGCTGCTCCACGTCCCGGGCGTCCTGCCGGGAGAAGTCGTGCGGCTGCGCGCCGGGCGGGAGGGGCCTGTACTCGAGGCCATCGAGTCGCCCAGTCCCGCCCGCCGCCCGCCGCCCTGCCTGTACTTTGGCACCTGCGGAGGTTGTGCCCTGCAGCACTGGGACGATGCTGCGGCCCTCGCCTGGAAGGTGGAACGGCTGAGGTCGACCCTGGCGCTCGAGCGTCTCGAGGCAGAGATCCTGCCGGTGGTGCGAACGGCACCCGCCACGCGCCGCCGCACGGCCCTGCACGCCCGGCGTGGTGACAACCGACGGATTGCGCGGCTGGGCTTCAAGGCCCGCAGGTCCTGGAACCTGGTCGAGATTTCGGACTGCATCGTCCTGGACCCGGCCATAACCGCCGCCTTCCCCGGACTTAGACGGCTGGCGGCGCCCTTCCTTGAGCACCCGAAATCAGCGCCAACCCTGCATGTCACCAGCACCGGGACCGGGCTCGACATTGACGTCACGGGTGTCGAGGCCCGCTCCGGGGGCCTGTCCGCCGACGCCCGCATGGCAGCTGCGGAAATTGCCGCAGAGCTCGGAATCGCGCGACTGACCCTGGCCGGGGACAGCGTCTTCCTCCAGCGCCGGCCCGTGGTGCAGTTCGGCAGGGCGAGGGTCGAGATCCCGGCGGGAGGGTTCCTCCAGGCTTCCGCCGCGGCCGAGGCAGCCCTGGTCGCCGAGGTCGGGGCCGCGGCCGCCGGTGCCCGCCGGATCGCGGATCTCTTCTGCGGCGCTGGCGCCTTCACCTTCCCCCTGGCCGGGATCGCCCCCGTGCTCGCCGCCGACGCCTCGGCCGCGGCCATCGGGGCCCTGACCGCCGCCATCGCCACTGCCCCGGGGCTTCACGGGATCACGGCGGAGGTCCGGGACCTCTTCCGGCGCCCCGTCCTGGCGTCCGAGCTTCGCCGGATCGACTTCGTGGTTTTTGATCCCCCCCGGGCGGGGGCCACCGCCCAGGCGGCAGAGATCGCCCTGTCAGGCGTCGGACGGGTGGCGGCCGTGTCCTGCAATCCGGCGACCTTCGTCCGTGACGCCCGACAGCTGGTCGATGCCGGCTTCCGGATCGAGCGGATCCTGCCGGTGGACCAGTTCCTGTGGTCTCCGCACCTGGAGCTGACCGCCATCTTCAGTCGCTGAGACGGCCAGACCCGGTCACCTTGCCCCGGTGACCCGAAGCAGGCAGTCTCCGCCGCTGCGGCGTCGGGTCGTCAGTGGAGGCAGGCGGATGGCCACGGAGGCGCAGAACGAAAGTCGCGCCCTCGTCCGTCGTGACCTGGCCGCCCTCTTCGCCCTGGCTGGGCCGGTGGTCATCTCCCGGCTCGGCATGATGACCATGGGGCTCTGCGACGCCATAGTCGTGGGCCGCTACTCCGCCATAGAACTGGGCTGGCACGCTATCGCCTGGGCGCCGACGACCGTCGTCTTGGTGGTGGGCACCGCCCTGCTCGGCGGCGTTCAGGTGATGACCGCCCGGGCCATTGGCGAGGGGAGGCCCGAGGAGACTGGCGGGGTCCTGCGGCGCGGCCTCGTCTATGGCGTCTGGGTGGGGCTCATCTCGGCCTTGGTTCTCTTCGCCCTTGGTCCCTTCCTCCTGGGGCTCCTTCGCCTGCCACCTGACCTGGTCCAGGGGGCGACCCCGCCGCTGAGGGTCTTCGCCCTCTCCATGCCCCTGTTCGTCATCGGCTCTGCCCTATCCGCCTGGCTGGAGGGACTCGGCCGTCCCCGGGTGGGCGCGGTGCTCATGTGGGCGGCCAACCTCGTCAACCTGGCGGCCCTTTTTGTTTTCGTTCCGGGGACCTTCGGCCTGCCGGCGATGGGTGCTACAGGCGCGGCCCTGGCGACCCTGATCGCCCGCGCCGGCCTGACCCTGGCCCTTATCGTCTACGTCCTCAGGATGCCGGAAGCCCGGCTCTACGGCGTCTTCAGAAAGTCGCCAAAGACCCCATCCGCTGCGGCCGAGCAGACCCAGATCGGCCTGGGGTCGGGCGCATCGGGGTTCTTCGAGATGGCGGCCTTTGCCGGGATGAACGTCATCGCGGGTTGGCTCGGGACCCTGCAGGTGGCGACCTGGAGCATAGTGGTCAACGTCATCTCCGTGGCCTTCATGGTTCCCCTGGGCATAGCAACGGCGGTCTCGGTCCTGGTCGGCCGGGCCTACGGGGCGGGAGACGCCGAGGGCGTGCGCAGGATCAGCGGGATCGCCTATGCCGTGACCAGCGCCTTCTGCCTCGGGGTCGGATTTGTCGTCTGGCTGGGCGCCGGCCCGATCGCCTCGGCCTATACGGTTGATCCCGGCACCCTGGCCCTTGCGGTCCCGGCGCTAGTCCTGTCAGCCGCGATCATCCTTCCCGACGCCTTGCAGGTGGTGGTGGCCCAGTCCCTGCGGGCCCGAGGCGACGTGCTGGTCCCCACCGTCACCCACTTCATCAGCTATGTCCTCGTGATGGCCCCCCTGGCCTGGTGGCTCGCCCTGCCGGCCGGGCGGGGCGTCAACGGCATTGTCGAGGGCGTCATGGTCGCCAGCGTGCTGTCCGCCGGCCTGCTGATGGGCCGTTTCTTCCTGCTCTCCCGCCGGACTGCCTGATGCCCGGTGCCGGAGACTGGACCGACACCGAGAACGACCGGATCGTAACCGACTATTTCGAGATGCTGTCCGCTGAACTGGTGGGGCGGAGTTACAACAAGGCTGAGCACAATCGTGCGCTTCAGGGTCAGCTTCCCCGTCGGTCCCACAAATCGATTGAATTCAAGCACCGGAACATCAGCGCCGTCATGCAGGCGCTGAACCAGCCCTGGATTCTGGGCTATCTCCCGGCGCATGCCTTTCAGGCCCGGCTGATTGACGCTGTCCTGCGTCAACTTGGCAGGCATGAGCCGGTATCCCAGGCGCGTGAGCCGGGGTTCTCTGAGGCGGTGGCGTTGTTTTTTGCGCCTCCACCTGCGCCCCTCAACCGGCCCATCCTTGATCTGGTACGGGCCGAGGCCATCGCCCAACGTTTCGATCCCGCCGAGGCTGACGCCCGCAACCGAGAACTCGGCCGCGCCGGCGAGGCCCTGGTCCTGGATTTCGAGCGGCACCTCCTGAGGCGATCAGGTCGCAGTGATCTCGCCGATCAAGTCCGTTGGACATCTCAGGAGGACGGCGATGGCGCGGGTTACGACATCGCCAGCTTCACCCCCGAGGGTGGGCCTCGTCTGGTCGAGGTCAAGACCACCAATGGCTGGGAGCGGTCGGCCTTCCACATCAGTCGCAACGAACTTGAGGTCGCCAACGACAACCGGCACTCCTGGCGCCTTGTGCGGGTCTGGAATTTCGCCCGCCAGCCTCGGGCCTTCGAGCTGGCACCGCCCCTGGACGCCCATGTCAGCCTGACGCCGACAAGTTTCCTGGCGTCGTTCGGCTAGCTGTGTCGGCGGCCCCAAAAGGGGAGGGACTCCTCCACCAATTGCTCCCCCAAGGGGGAGCTCCGGGCGAAGCCCGGTGAGGGGGTCAACGGCGGCTCAGCTGACCCCCTCCGACGCGCTGCGCGCGCCACCTCCCCCTGGGGGGAGGAATTAGAAAGACATTGCGCGCCCAGGGGGGCTCCCGGCGAAGCCGGCTGAGGGCTAGGCCTAGACGCCCAGGATCCAGCCTTCCTCACGTTCGGCGTCGGCGGCGATCTCGGGGCTGAGGCCCTTGCCCGGGCCGAAGACCGAGCCGAGTTTTCCGGCCTCGTCCAGGCGGGCGAAGTGCTCGGCGGTCGTGCGGACCTGGGCCAGGTCCTTGACCTCGCCCGGGCCGGGCTGGATCTTGTAGAGGGAGGGGTAGACCTCGGCGGCGACCACCTCGACACCCGCAAGGTCGGCCTCAGAAAGCGCGTGGAAGCCCGTCTCGAAGGGCCAGACCCGGAAACCTTCGCCCCGGGCCGCTTGAAGGCGGCGCACAAAGGGAATGCCCAGCAGGGCCTGACCGCCCACCGAGCCGTTGTAGTAGAGCTTCCAGATCGAGGCCGCCTTGGCCGCTGCATCGGCGTGGCGGAACTCGGGCAGGTCGTCCGGGCCGTGCTCGCGCGCGCGCTTGGGCTGGAGGGTGGTCAGGGTGTCCTTGGGCGGGCAACCCCAGAAGGGGAAGGGGCCGCCGGTCATCCGCCGGTTGATCTCCGAGCCGACGCCGAAACGGTTGTTGGTGTTGTCCGGCTTGTCCTTGACCATCCTGTCCAGCTGGTCCCAGGCCGCCCGCCAAGGCGCCTCACCCGGCAGGTTCAGGGCTGCGGCAAAGCCGCGGGGGAAACCAAGGGGGAAGTCGAAGCCCAGGAGGGCCCGTTCCGACCGCTTTCGGAAGTCATCCAGCAGGGCGGTGAGCTTCTTCTCGGCCTCCGCCCGGGTCGGCGGGTTGAAGGCCTCGAAGGTCAGCCGGAAGCGGACGTCGCGCTTCATGACGCCGATCCAGACGGAGTCCGCCCCGGTGGTCGGCTTGGCGGCGGCGCTCCAGTCGACGATGACGTAGGCATTGAACAGGCGGGACACGGGCGGGCTCCGGTTTGTGCTCGACTTCTTTAGCGTCTGGGAGGCCCTGCGCCAACGGGTGGACTTGGTCGGTGACGGAGGGCGTGGAATTGTCGGGAAAATCCGGAGATAAACCCTTCCATGACCGACGCCCTGCGCACTCCTGAAGACCGGTTCGCGAACTTGCCAGATTTTCCCTGGGCTCCGCACCACATCGACGACCTGCCGGGCTACGAGGGCCTGAGATGTGCAGTGATCGACGAGGGCTGCGACCCTGACGACGGAGACCAGGCCACCTACCTGTGCCTGCACGGCGAGCCGACCTGGAGCTTTCTCTATCGCCGGATGATCCCGGTCTTCCTGGCCTCCGGAGCACGGGTCGTGGCACCAGACCTCTTTGGCTTCGGGCGGTCGGACAAGCCGGTGGATGACGCTGTCTACGGCTTCCATTTCCACAGGCGAATGTTGCTGGCCCTGGTGGAGCGACTGGACCTGCGGAACATCACCCTCGTGGTCCAGGACTGGGGCGGCCTGATTGGCCTGACCCTGCCCGTGGACGAAGGCTTCCGGGGCCGGCTCTCCCGGCTCATCGTCATGAACACCACCCTTGCGACGGGGACACCACCTTCCGAGGGTTTCCTGGCCTGGCGAGCCTACGCCAAGGCCAATCCGGACATGGCCGTGGGCGCCCTGATCGGGCGCGGGTGTCCCCACCTGTCCGAGGCCGAGTGCGCCGCCTACGACGCCCCCTTCCCGGACATCCGCTTCAAGGCCGGCGTCCGGGCCTTCCCCGAGCGGGTCATGACCGATCCGGGCATGGA
>CAIZKE010000358.1 GCA_903933475.1 uncultured Alphaproteobacteria bacterium
CACGATCCTGCCTGCTTATTCCCTGACGCCCGAACCGAGGAGCCCGCCATGATTGAACGCCAGATCGACATCGCCACCCGGGACGGGGCGACCACGACCTTCGTGGTCCATCCCGACCGGGGCGGACCGCATCCCGTCATCGTCTTCTTCATGGATGCGCCGGCGATCCGGGAGGAACTTCGCGACATGGCCCGGCGGCTGGCCTCCGGCGGCTACTATGTCCTGCTGCCCAACCTCTACTATCGGGCCGGGGTCATGGAGATTGGCCCGATCTCGGCGGATCCGGACCACCCCGCCCGCAAGCAGATGTTCCAGCTGATGAACAGCCTGGACATCGACCTCGTCATGTCCGACGCCGAGGGGCTCCTGGCCTTTGCCGGGTCTGACCCGGCCGCGGACGCCAGCCGGGTCGGCACGGTGGGCTATTGCATGAGCGGCCGCTACGCGATCAGCCTCGCCGTCCGGCATCCCGAGAGGGTCTTCGCCGCCGCCTCGGTCTACGGCACCCAGCTGGTCACCGAGGCCGGGGACAGTCCCCATCTCACGTCCCGCCTGGCCCGGGCAGAGCTCTACTATGCCTGTGCCGAGGAGGATGTCTGGGCACCCCCCGAGACCGTCGCTGCCCTTGCCAAGGCGCTGAAGGCCGACCGGGTCGACGCCGAGGTGGAGACCTATCCGGGCACACATCACGGCTTCGCCTTCCCCCAGCGCCCCGCCTACGACAAGGCCGCGGCGGAACGTCACTGGGAGCGGCTGAACAGCCTCTTCCGCCGCAAGCTGGGCTGACCCTAGAGGTTGAGCTGAACCGCCGTTGACCCCCTCAGTCGGCTTTGCCGACAGCTCCCCCTTGGGGGAGCAATTGCGCGATAATTCCTCCCCTTTGGGGGAGGTGGACCGGGGCGTAAGCCCCGGGACGGAGGGGGAACTCCTGCGGCGCAGTTGACCCTCTCAACTTGCACTGCCGGGAGCTTCCCCCGATTGGGGCCGCAATCCCGGAGTGGAGCGCGCCACGGACCCGCAGGCCGATCCTAGAGCTTGCGGGGGATCATCACCTGCATGGACTCATAGCCCTTCACGAAGCTTGACCAGACCCGATGGGGCTCGGAGACCACGACGATCTCCGGGAACCGCTTCAGGATCTCTTCCCAGATCACCCGCAACTGGAGTTCGGCCAGGCGGTTGCCGACGCAGCGGTGGATGCCGAAGCCGAAGGACAGGTGCTGGCGGGGCCGGGGCCGGTCGATGATGTAGGCGTCCGGGTTGTCGATGACCTCGCCGTCCCGGTTTCCGGAGACGTACCACATGACGACCTTGTCGCCCTTGCGGATGGTCTTTCCCCCCAGTTCGAAGTCCGCAAGCGCCCGCCGGCGCATGTGGGCCAGGGGGGTCTGCCAACGGATGGTCTCGGAGACCATGGAGGGGATGAGGTCCGGATTGGCGCGCAGCTTGGCGTACTGGTCCGGGTTCTTGTTCAGGGCGTAGACCGACCCGGTGATGGTGTTGCGGGTGGTGTCGTTGCCGCCAACGGTCAGGAGGACCACGTTTCCGAAGTACTCCCGGGGGCTCATGTCCCGTGTGGCCTCTCCATGGGCCAGCATGGAGATCAGGTCGCCGGTCGGGTCGGCGTTGACCCTCTGGTTCCAGAGTTCTGTGAAGTAGGCATGGTACTCCACGAAGATCTGCATCTTCTGCTCGGGGGTGTCGATCAGCCCGCGGCCCGGGGCGGCGGTGACCACGTCCGACCAGTAGGTCAGCTTGCGACGGTCCGCCTGTTCCACCCCGAACAGGGTGGCGAGGGTCATGGCGGTCAGTTCCATGGACACCTTGTCCACCCAGTCGAAGGGCTCGCCGATCGGAAGGCTGTCGAGGATCGCTCCCGCCCGTTCGCGGATCTCGGGCTCGAGCAGGGCGAGGTTGGTGGGCGAGACCGCCGGGGTCACGGTCTTGCGCTGGATGTCGTGCTTCGGCGGATCCATGGCGATGAACATGGGCAGGGGGCCCTCGCCGTTGATCTGGTCGAAGATCGTGATCCCGCCTTCGGAGGAGAACACCTCGTGGTTGGTGTCCACCGTCATGATGTCGTTGTACTTCGTTACCGACCAGTAGGGCCCATGGTCGCTTTCCGGCGTGAAATGGACCGGGCTCTCCTTCCGGAGGCGTTCGAAGTACGGCCACATGACGTCGTTCTGGAAGAGATCGGGCTGGGCCGGGCTGAAGGTCCCCAGGTCCATCGCCTGGGCCAGGGCGCGGTGCTCGGCCGCAAGATCAAGGTTGCCGTCGCTCATCGTCTGTCTCTCCCGCATCGGACTCACCACAGCACCCTCTATCGGACCTCGGGTGCAAATTCATGACGCTGGCGTCAACTTAGTATGCTGGCGGTGGATTTCCAACGGGGGCTTCTCCGCTTCCGTGCTGGTCCGGAGCCAGCTCTCGCACTAGAACGGAACCCTTCTAGAGGGAGACCGACATGGCCCTTGATGCCGAAACCCGCGACCAGCTCGTCGAGACCGTCCGCCGCTTTGTCACCGGACGCCTCCGGCCCCTTGAGGCCCAGGTGTCCGAGAACGACGCCATCCCGGATGACGTGATCGAGGAAATGAAGGCCCTGGGTCTGTTCGGACTTTCCATCCCGTCTGAATATGGCGGCCTGGACCTGGGTATGGAGGAGGAAGTCCTCGTCGCCCTGGAGCTTGGCCGGACCAGCCCGGCCTTCCGCTCGGCGTTCGGGACCAATGTCGGGATCGGCGCCCAGGGCCTGGTCATGTTCGGCAACGCCACCCAGAAGGCGAAGTACCTGCCGGGGATCGCCTCGGGCGAGATCATCACCTCCTTCGCCCTGACCGAGCCCGAGGCCGGCTCGGACTCCGCAGCGGTCCAGACCCGGGCCACCCGCGACGGCGATCATTACGTGCTGAACGGCGCCAAGCGGTACATCACCAACGCCAACAAGGCCGACCTCTTCACGGTGATGGCGCGGACCGATCCCGCCAAGCCGGGTGGTGGCGGGGTGTCGGCCTTCCTGGTGGAGCGCAACCTTCCCGGCCTGTCGGTGGGCAAGCCCGAGAAGAAGATGGGCCAGCAGGGCGCCCACATCTGCGACGTCGTCTTCGACAATGTGCGGGTGCCCGTCGAGAACCGCCTGGGCGGCGAGGGCGAGGGCTTCAAGGTGGCCATGCAGGTCCTGGACCGCGGCCGTCTCCACATCAGCGCCGTCTGCGTCGGCGTCGCCGAGCGCCTGATCGCCGACTGCGTTGCCTATGCCTCCGAGCGCAAGCAGTTCGGCCAGGCCATCTCCCAGTTCCAGCTGGTCCAGGGGATGATCGCCGACTCCAAGACCGAGTCCCTTGCCGCCAAGGCCCTGACCCTCGAGACCGCCCGCAAGCGCGACGCGGGCGAGAGCGTCACCATGGAAGCGGCGGCGGCCAAGTACTTCGCCTCTGAAATGGTCGGGCGCGTAGCGGACCGGGCGGTGCAGATTTTCGGTGGTGCCGGCTACATCGCTGACTACGGGATCGAGCGGTTCTACCGGGATGTGCGCATCTTCCGGATCTATGAGGGTACCAGCCAGATCCAGCAGGTGATCATCGCCCGCGAGACCCTCAAGCGGGGCGGCTGACCATGGCCGTGGACATGGAGGCCGTGATCCTCGACTTCGTCTCGGCCCTGCCGCCGGGCAAGTCGGCCTCTTCCGAAGAGGTGGCGCGGGCCGCCGACCCCGAGAACTGGCGGCGACTGACCGGGCATGTCCGGGGGGCTGCGAAAGGTCTGGCCCGACAGGGGAAGATCGTCATCCTGCGCCATGGAAAGCCGGCCGATCCCGAGACCTTCAAGGGCGTCTACAGGCTTCGGCTGCCCTGATCGGGATCTAGACCCGGGCGAGTTGCCTGTGCCTTGGTTCCTTGACCAGCAGGAGCAGGGCCACCAGGCCAATCACCAGGAAGCCGATCGAGATCCCGAAGACCGCAGGGTATCCGAATGCATCTGCCACCAGTCCTCCGAGGATGGGGCTGATGGAGGAGGTGATGCCTTCCGCCGATGAGGAAATGGCGATGCGCATCGGCATCTCCTCCCGGTTACCGAACTCAAGGATCATGGTCTGGCTGGCCATCATGTAGCCGGACTGCGAGGCTCCAAGCCCGAAGAAGGCCAGGAAGATGGCGACCGGGCTGTGCAGGACCAGCAGGATCGCCGTGGCTCCGATCCAGGTGATCAGGGAGATCAGCAGCACAAGGCGGAAGCCGGTCCGGTCCCCGAGATAGCCCCAGAGCAGGTTCGAGACGGTGTCCGCGCCCAGGTAGGCCAGGGCCAGCAGGCCGAGGACAGCCCCGGACAGGCCCGTCGAGGAGGTCGCGTAGATGGCGTAGAAGGGCACCGCCATTCGGCTGACCGTCGTCAGCATCTGTACCAGCAGGAAGGGCCCATATCCCGGATCGGAGCGGATCAGGGCCGGGAAGTCCTTCACGCGGTCCCGGAAGCGCGCCTTTGGCGGCAGGTTGGGGGGCTCGGGCTCCCTCAGCAGGACCTGGAGGGCCCACAGGCCCAATGTCGTCAGTAAGGCTGCGAGCGCGAAGGTCACGGAGTAGCCGTGGCCGAACATGTCCGGCTCGATGATGTACTTGCCGGCCACCCAGGCGAGGACCGCGGCGATCAGGCCCCCCGTGGCGTTCCGCCAGGCCTGGAGCCGTCCGCGCCGGCTGAGCGGGATGACCTTGGCCATCAGCATGCCGAAGACCACCCGCTGGGCGCCCATGAACACCCCGAACAGGAAAAGCAGGGCCAGCATGGCGTAGACCAGGGACTGCCCCTGCAGGAACCAGCCGGCCAGGGCCATGCCGACGATCTGGACGCGGCCGAGACCGCCCATCCAGAGGGCGGCAGGCATGACCTTCTTGCGGTGCTCGATGGCCGTGGCGCCGAAGATCGGCGAAATGATGCCGCCCACCTGCTGCAGGGCCTGGGCGAGGCCGACTATGGTGTTCGAGCCGGAAATCATGTGGATGTAGACCGGCATGAAGGTCGGCGCGTTGATCAGCCGGAAGCCCGTCATGCCCAGCATGCCGTGCAGGTAGTTGCCGATGTAGTTGCGCCTCAGGTTATCCCAGACGAAGGCCTCGTATTCGGCCTCCCGGGCTTCCGCTTCAGGGTCGGCTGGGGAGGTGGCGGCGCTGGCCAATCCGGAGTCGTCCGACGGGGCGACAGGCAAGACCTCCGGGGGCGTTTCGTCCCTGTTCAATCTGAATTTGCCCGCACCGGAGAGACCGGTGGCGGACCCCCCGCAATATGAAATCAAACCTAATGGCTTCAGGGTCTACCAGAGTCCCGGTCCGCGACAAGACCGCGCTAATTTCCCCAGGTCAGAAATCCGGCCCTGGCGAAGTCGATCGTCAGTGTCCTGCCGCCGGGAACGGCGCAGTCGCGGGCAGGGTGCCCGTCGACGCCGACCTCGATCCTGTTCCGAGGCCCAGGAAATCGCGCCCCTACTCAATGGCAATTATGGTCTGCCGCGTAACGCCGATTGCCTCCCCCAGCGCGGACGGGCTGATGTCGCCGTGCTGTTCGCGCAGTTCCCGCACACGATTTGTGATCGGCGGACGTTGGGAATTTCTCAGTAAGGCTGACGGATCAGAGCGATCTGAATGCCATATTCAGCAATCTGCGAGACGATCAGGCTGCACATTATCGTATGAAATAGCAGCACGCCGTTCTGATGATCAAAGAAGTAAAGCAGCGAAGTCACCGTCCCGGCAGCCAAGACGAGCCCGGACCAACGACCGGCGCGGTCGAGCAAAGGCTTCTCCCGCTCATCAGCGGGGGCGTTGGCCTCTCGCGGCGTCAACAGGGCGAGGGCTGTCTGGCCGACCACTGAGGCAATCACGACCAGAAGCGTGAAGGGTATGAAGATGGCTATAGGTGGCGCGGCAGCTCCAGTCTCGCCCATCACAGCGAGCGCCATTTTCACGTAGTAGGCGCCGGCTCCGAGCATCAGCGCGCCCATCAACCAAGCCGACTTTTCCCTGAACGACATTCAGCCCTCCCCGGTGTTAAAGATATTCGACATCTTCGGCCGCCATAGGCGGGTATGTCAAATATTTTTTACAACGCATGGGGCGTCGTGAAGGTCCGCCTTCCACCCTTCCGCGACCCTGCCGAGGTCCGCCCCCGGGCGGAAGCGTGGCCCCGCCTGGTCCGCCTTGGGCGCGCTAGCGCGGTTCCAGGCGTCAGGTTCGATCCCCTAGCGGGCCAGTTCCTTCATGGCCTTCTCGAGGCCCTCGAGGGTGAGCGGGAACATGCGGTCTCCGACGAGCTGGCGCATGACCTCCACGGACGGCGTGTAGTCCCAGTGCCTTTCGGCCGTAGGGTTGAGCCAGACCATGTCTTCGAAGGTCTGCGCCACGCGGTCGACCCAGATGGCCCCGGGTTCCTCGTTCCAGTGCTCGACCGAGCCGCCGGGATAGGTGATTTCATAGGGGCTCATGGTGGCGTCGCCCACGAAGATAACCTTGTAGTCCCGGCTGAACTTGTGGAGCACGTCCCAGGTCGGGATTTTCTCGGCGTGGCGACGTCGGTTGTCCTTCCACACGCTCTCGTAGAGGCAGTTGTGGAAGTAGTAGAATTCCATGTTCTTGAATTCGGTCCGGGCGGCGCTGAACAGCTCCTCACAGACCCGGATATGGCTGTCCATTGAGCCACCGACGTCGAAGAAGATCAGGACGCTGATCTTGTTGCGGCGCTCGGGCCGCAGCTTGATGTCGAGATAACCCTTCTCCGCCGTGCCGCGGATGGTGCCGTCCATGTCGAGCTCTTCCGCCGCGCCATCCCGGGTCCACTTCCGAAGGCGACGCAGGGCGACCTTGATGTTGCGGGTGCCCAGTTCGACGCTGTCGTCGAGGTTCTTGTACTCGCGCTTGTCCCAGACCTTCACGGCCCGGCCGTGCCGGCCCTTGTCCTGGCCAATGCGCACGCCCTCGGGGTGGTAGCCGTTGGCGCCGAAGGGGGAGTCCCCATTCGGGCCCTGTCCGCCCTTGCCCTTGCCCTTGCCTTCACCCTCGCCGTCGTCGCCGTTCTCGCGCTGCTCGCGCATCTGCTCGGCGAGGGCCTCCATGAGCTTCTCGAACCCGCCCATGGCCTCGATCTGGGCCTTCTCCTCATCGGTGAGGAACTGGTCGGAGATCTTCTTCAGCCACTCGGCCGGGATGTCGGAGACGCCAAAGCCCTCAAGCTTCTCCAGGCCCTTGAAGACGTGACCGAAAACCTGGTCGAACCGGTCGAGGTTCTTTTCGTCCTTCACCAGGGCGGAGCGCGCCAGATAGTAGAACTCTTCAACGTTGCGACCGATGACCGCCTTGTCGAGCGCCTCCATCAGCATGAGGTACTCCTTGAGGGTCACGGGGACCTTGGCCTCGCGGAGTTCGGTGAAGAAACGCATGAACATGGTGGACGTCCCCTTGCGGGCCGAACGAGTGTTTGAGACCCGAATGTGAAGCCCTGAGGCCCCGCTGTCCAGTGCAGGACGCCTCAGAAGGCGGGTCTCCGCCGCAGGATGAATTCCCGGTCGATGGTGTTTCCCACGTGGAAGCCGTACTCGCCGACCTTCTGAAAGCCGCGTCGCGCGTAGAAGCGCTGGGCGCCGAAGTTTTCCGACCAGACCCCGATCCAGACGTCGGGCGGGGCCTGAGTGGCCATCCAGGTCATCACCGCGTCGAACAGAGCCCCACCGAGGCCGCCGCCCTGGACGCCCGGCCTCAGGTAGATCCGCTTGAGCTCGAGCGCGCCCGGCCCGGCCTCCGCATGGGGGAGCCCGCAGGGCCCCGCCGTTGCATACCCCAAGGCCCGCCCAGAGGCGTCCTCCAGGAGCCAACTCGCCTGGGCGGGGTCCTCCAGGCTGAGGCGCGTCGCCTCGGTGTCATAAGCCGCCAGCAGGTAGGCGGAGAGGTCGTCCGGCGGGTAGAGGGTCCCGAAGGTCTCCACGAAGGTCTCCCGGCCGATGTCGGCCAGGCGGTGGGTGTCCGCGGGCACCGCCCGCCTCAGGATCGGCGTCGTCATGATCCGCCCATACAACTGCAGGGCATGCCCCGGAAGCCCGCAGGCCCTGCGCCGTTGCAGGCGGCGGCGCGGATGACTAGCTTGAGGGCTGAATTGCGGGGATTCCCATGGCTGAAGTCCAGGACATTGACGGTCTGTCTTTCGAGCAGGCGCTTTCCGAGCTTGAGCGGATCGTCGGCCAGCTTGAGAGCGGACAGGCTCCGCTGGAGGAGTCCATCGCCCTCTATGAACGCGGGGCCCATCTCAAGGCGCACTGCGAGGGCCGCCTTGAGCAGGCCCGCCTGAAGGTCGAGAAGATCGTCGTCAGCCCCGGCGGCAGCGTCGCCTCCGAACCCGCCAGCTTCGAGTGACCCCCGACACGGCCGGGCGGCTCGCGGCGGCTGCGGCCCGGACCGAATCCGGGCTCTTAGCCCTGCTGCCCGGCGTGGAAGGCCCCGAGGGTCGCCTGGCGGAGGCCATGCGCTATGCCGCCCTGGGCCCGGGCAAGCGCCTTCGCCCCTTCCTCGTGTTCGAGGCCGGGTCCGTGCTTGGGGTCGAAGCCGATCGCCTGGAGCGCGCCGCCTGCGCGCTGGAGTGCATTCACGCCTACAGCCTTGTCCACGACGACCTTCCCTGCATGGATGACGACGACCTGCGGCGGGGGCGGCCGACGGTCCACCGGGCCTTTGACGAGGCGACCGCCGTGCTGGCCGGAGACGCCCTCCAGACCCTCGCCTTCGAGATCCTGGCCGGCCCTGAGACTCACCCGGACGGCAGGGTCCGCGCGGACCTTGTGGTCTGCCTCGCGCGGGCTTCAGGCGCACGCGGCATGTGCGGCGGCCAGATGATCGACCTGTCCGGGAACAGCGACGACCTGGGGACCGTGGCCCGGATGCAGAGGCTCAAGACGGGGGCGCTGATCTCGGCCGCCTTCGAACTGCCCCTGATCCTGTCGCACGCGGGTGAGCCGGAGCGGCATGCCCTCCTGGCCTTCGCCCACGACCTGGGACTGGCCTACCAGATTGTCGACGACCTGCTGGATGTCGAGGGCGAGTCCGCCGTCGTCGGGAAGGCGACGGGCAAGGATGCCGGGCGGGGCAAGATCAATTTCGTGACCCTCCTGGGGGTTGCCGATGCCCGCGCCCGACTGGACCTGATCGCCGACCAGGCCTGCGCCCATCTGGATCCCCTGGGGACGCGGGCAGATCCACTCCGCGGGTGCCTCGAATTCGTGCTTGATCGCCGGCGCTGAATGCGAGCAAAGCACTGATTATGCCGCCCCTGACACCGCTTCTCGACACCGTCTCCGCGCCTTCGGATATCCGCGGGTACTCGCTCGCCCAGCTGCGCCAGCTGGCCGACGAGGTCCGGGCCGAGACGATCGACGCCGTCTCGCAGACGGGGGGGCACCTGGGCGCGGGTCTCGGCGTGGTCGAGCTGACCGTCGCCCTGCATCATGTCTACCAGACGCCAGAGGACATCCTGATCTGGGATGTCGGTCACCAGGCCTATCCCCACAAGATCCTGACAGGCCGCCGGGACCGGATCCGGACCCTCCGGCAGGGCGGTGGGCTGAGCGGTTTCACCAAACGGGCGGAAAGTCCCTACGATCCCTTCGGGGCGGCCCACGCCGCCACTTCCATCTCCGCCGCCCTCGGATTCTGCGCAGCGCGCGACGCCAGGGGGCGGGACAACAGCGTTGTCGCCGTCATCGGCGACGGCTCGATGAGCGCGGGCATGGCCTACGAGGCGATGAACAACGCCTGCGAGACAACCGGCCAGCTGACCGTGATCCTCAACGACAATGACATGTCGATCGCCCCTCCGGTGGGCGCCATGAGCGCCTACATGGCCAGGCTGGTCTCCGGCGGCGGCTACCAGTCGCTGAGGAAGCTCGGCAAGTCGGTGGCCAGCGCCCTGCCGCGCCCCCTGCAGGAAGCCGCCCGCAAGGCGGAGGAGTTCGCCCGCGGCATGGTGACCGGCGGCACCTTCTTCGAGGAACTGGGCTTCTACTACATCGGGCCAATCGACGGTCACGACATGGATGCCCTGGTCTCAATTCTCCAGAACGCCCGGGAGATCCGGGACCGGCCGGTCCTGGTCCACGTGGTCACCCAGAAGGGCAAGGGCTACGCGCCTGCCGAGAGTGCTGACGACAAGCTTCACGCCGTCGCCCGTTTTGACGTGGTCACCGGCCGGCAGGCCAAGCCCTCCCAGCCGGCGCCGCCCGCCTACACGCGCGTCTTCGCCGACGCCCTGATCCGGCAGGCCGAGACGGATCCGCGGATCGTCGCCGTCACCGCAGCCATGCCGTCCGGAACCGGGCTCGACCTCTTTGGAAGACGCTTCCCGGACCGGACCTTCGACGTCGGCATTGCCGAACAGCATGCGGTCACCTTCGCGGCGGGGCTGGCGGCCGACGGCATGAAGCCCTTCGCGGCGATCTACTCGACCTTCCTCCAGCGCGGCTATGACCAGGTGGTCCACGACGTGGCGATCCAGAGGCTTCCCGTACGCTTCGCCATTGACCGGGCGGGGCTGGTCGGTGCCGACGGCCCGACTCATGCCGGATCCTTCGACATCGGATTCATGGGCGCCCTGCCAGGCATGGTGCTGATGGCCGCTTCGGACGAGGCGGAACTTGCCCGCATGGTGGCGACGGCCGCCGCCATCGATGACCGCCCCTCCGCCTTCCGCTATCCCCGGGGCGAGGGCCTGGGCGTTGCCATTCCCGAGACACCTGAGCCCCTCGAGATCGGTCGCGGCCGCATCGTGCGCGAAGGCACCGCGGTGGCCATTCTGAGCTTTGGCACGCGGCTGGGCGAGAGCCTGAAGGCGGCAGATCTCCTGGCTGCGCGCGGGGTTTCGGCCACAGTCGCCGATGCGCGGTTCGCAAAGCCCCTGGATGAGGACCTGATCCTGCGCCTTGCGCGGGAACACGAGGCCCTGTTGACCGTGGAGGAGGGTGCCGCCGGCGGTTTCGGTGCCTTCGTCCTTCAGATGTTGGCGGCCCGGGGCGCTCTGGACCGGGGCCTGAAGGTCCGCACCCTGACCCTTCCGGACGTCTTCCAGGACCATGACAAGCCGGAGGCCATGTATGCCCAGGCTGGGCTGGATGCCGCTGGCATTGCAGCTTCGGCCTTCACCGCGCTTGGCGCTGGCCTGTCCGCAAGCGGCGGCCTGCGCGCCTGACCGCTCGGCCCTAGAAAGGCCAGAGCCGGGTCACCACCGACTGTCCAGCCGGGGTCTTCTGCACCGCCGAGATGTCGCCGCGGCCGCCATAGGCGATCCGCGCCTCGGCGATCTGGGTGTGCCGGACGGTGTTGCTCGACGAAATGTCCTCTGGCCGGATGATCCCCGAGACCGTCAACTGCCTCAGTTCGGCGTTGGTCCGGACCTCCTGGGTACCATCGATGATCAGGTTGCCGTTCGGCAGGATGCCCGTGACGACGGCAGCCACCGTCAGGGAGATGGCCTCCGCCCGGTTCACGCTCCCGGAGCCGCTGTTCGAGAAGGTCGAGTCGGTCTTGAACGGCGAAAGGTTGTCGAAGTCGTTACCCGGAGGGAGTAGCCGGCGAACCTTGTCCTCAAGCCCGAACATGGTGGACAGGGAGGCATCGGACGCCGAGTTCCGGTTCGAGACCGACGTGTTCGAGGTCTTGGCGGAGTCATTGATCGCGATCTGCACGGTCACGATGTCGCCGATCCGGCTGGCCCTCTGGTCGATGAAGAAGGCCCTGGCTCCGCTGCGCCAAAGGGAGTTGGCAGAGGCCGGCGAGATTTCGGGTTCCGACGGCATCCTTCCCAGGTCGGGCCGGCGGTCCGGCGGGGTGACCGGATAGGCCGCGGGGCTGAGGTTGGGCCCGATGACGGCATCCTGCATCGTTGTGCAGGCGGTCATTGGAAGGGCGGCGAGGACGAGGAGGGCGGCGAAGCGCATGGGGGTAAACCTTGGCGTGAGAAAATCAGCGTCGGGCGATACGGGTAGCGGCGGGGGCGCGTCCGGCGGCGGCGTCGGGACCCGTGGCGGCCTGGCCAGGTCCTGTGACGACGGCCTGCAGGGTCTTGCGGGACGCCAGATTCTGGAGCGAGATCACCTCGCCCACGGCGCCGGCGCTCATGGCCTTCACCTGCAATGAGAGGAAGACGCCGCCGTTTTCGTAGACCACGGTCACCAGGTCGCCAGCCTGGATGACGACTGGCGCGCTCATGTCCGAAGCCGCGACAGGTGCGCCTTCCCTCAGGGGTCGGCGGGCGATCATGCCGATGGCGCCCTCGGCGTCACGAAGGGCGTTGGCGGGGGCCACGGCGACTCGCGTCCAGGCGAGGTCCTCCGGCAGGATCTCCTCTCCAGCGGAAAGGCTGCGGGTGTAGGCCAGGACCTGTACCCCGCCCTTGCGGGCCTGGGCCTGGGCCTGGGACGTAACTGGAGCCGGCCCGGCTTCGCCGGCCCGGACGATGATGCGACGCAGGCGATCGGGGTTGCCCCAGTCCAGGCCACTGCGATGCGCCAGCGACTGGACTGCGGAGGCGTCGAGCACCACGCTGGGGCCCGGCCGGGCGGCGACGCGCACGCCTGCGACGCCTCCGGCACCCTCGAACAGGTCGCCTAGGGTGACCATACCGTCGGAATCCACTGTCTCGGACTTCAGGCTCACCGCCATGCCGGCGACTGCAGGCGGCGCGGCGGCCAGGGCCAGGCAGGCGGAGAGGGCGGCAGCGATCAGGCGGCGCATGAGATCAGCTCTTCACCTGGTTGGCCGTCGACAGCATCTGGTCGGCGGCGGTGATGACCTTGGAGTTCATCTCGTAGGCCCTCTGGGCGATGATCAGGGCGGTGACTTCCGACACCGCGTCCACGTTCGAGGCTTCGGTGTACCCCTGCAGCAGGACCCCTGTGCCATCCACGCCCGGCACGCTCAGGTTGGGGGCTCCTGAGGACCCGCTCTCGAGGTAGAGGTTGTCGCCGATGGCCTCGAGGCCAGCCTCGTTGACGAAGGTCGCCAGTTCCAGGTTGCCGACGATCGCCGGGGCGGTGGCGCCAGCCTGCTTGATCTGCACCTGACCGGACTTGGAAATGGAGATGTCTGTAGCTTCCGGCGGGATCACGATGCCTGGCTGGATCTCGTAGCCCTCGGAGGTGACCAGCTGGCCCTGGTCATTTAGGGAGAGGTTTCCAGCCCGGGTGTAGGCGATCTCGCTGGTTGGCAGCAGGACTTGGAAATAGCCTCGGCCCTGGATGGCCATGTCCAGCTTGTTGCCGGTCTGGGTCGGCGCACCTTGTTCGACAATCCGATAGATCGATCCCGCCTTTACCCCGGCACCGACCTGAAGCCCAGTGGGGACGACAGTGCCCTGGTCCGAGGACTGGGAACCCGCCCGTTCAAGCGTCTGGTAGAGAAGGTCCTGGAACTCGGCGCGCTGTCGCTTGAAGCCCACCGTGTTCATGTTGGCGATGTTGTTCGAGATCACCTCGACGTTCAGTTGCTGGGCGGACATGCCGGTCGCGGCGGTGCGGAGAGCTTGCATGGGAAGTCAGCCTTTCTAATCGACGCGTCCGAGCCGTTCGACGGTTCGCCGGGACAGCTCCTGGGTAGACTCCATCATCCGGGCCAGGGACTCGTAGGCCCGGGTCACCTGGATCATGTCGGTGACCTGGAGGACGGGGTTGACGTTGGATCCCTCCAGCATGCCCTGGCGCAGCAGGGAGCCCGGCGCCGGTTGGGGTTGCTGGTTGGAGGTGTTTCTGAACTGGTTGTCGCCGGACTTCTCGAGGTCCGAGAGGGAATCGAAATTGACGACACCGAGCCGTCCGACCTGTTCAATCCCCTGGCTCATCGACCCATCCCGGGCGATTTCCAAGGCCCCCTTCTTGGGGTCAATGATCACTTCCGCGCCACTGGCATCGAGAACGGCCTGACCCGCCTGGGTGACGATCCTGCCCGTCTCGTCGAGGCGGAAGTGCCCGTCCCGGGTGTAGCGCTCGCCTTCGGGGGTCTGAATCTGGAAGAATCCGGCCCCGTCTATGGCCAGGTCGAATGCCGAATTGGTGGTTCTCAGTGCGCCCTGGCTGAAGTCCCGCGTGAGCCCGGCGTCGATCACGAATTTGATCGGCTTTGGGCCGTCCGCCGTACGCGCCGGAGACTTTGGTTCCGTCCGGAAGAGGGGCTTTTCGGTCTTGAAGCCAGCGGTGTCTGCATTGGCGATGTTGTTCGCCACGATGTCCAGCTGGCGCTGGAGCGTCATCTGGCGGGAAAGTCCGACGTAAAGGGCGTTGTCCATCGACTCGATGCACCTGATCTTCGCGACCCTGAAGGCCGACGTTCACCATGCAAGCCTTGGGCCAACTAAAAACATCAATAAAAACAATAAATAAAATGGTTAATTCATGCACCCCGGCGGAAATTGCCGGGTCGTTTTTCCCCGAACCCTCGCGGGGTTAAAACGGATCGTTAACTAAACTTGTCCATGGTCTGCAGAGGTATCCCTCTGGAGTCGCGGCCGTGGCCAAGCCCCCCAAGAAGTCCGAGCCGGAAGAAGTCGATCTGGAAGGCGCTGAAGGCGCTGAAGGCGCGGAAAAGCCCGAGGGCGGCAAGAAGCTTCCCATCCGGCTTATCATCATCGCCGCGGCCGCCTTGCTTGTCCTCGTAGGCGGTGGAGCTGGTGCCTATTTCATGTTCTTCAAGAAGCCGCCCGCCGCTGAAGGCAAGGCTGACGACAAGGCGGAAAAGAAGGACGAGAAGGGCGAAAAGGACAAGAAGAAGAAGGAAGGCGAAGGCGAGAAGAAGGACGGTGCCGCAGGTGCCGCTGCCGTGGTGGTCACCGAGGGCCCCGATGGTGTCTTTTTCTGCACCCTGCCGAACATGGTCGCGAACATGCAGGCCGCCGATGGCCGTCCGACCTACCTGAAGCTCAAGATCACACTCGAGGCTCCCAACCAGGAAGCGGCGGATATGATCGCTCCCGCGCTCCCGCGGATTCAGGATATGTTCCAGGGGTTCCTCCGGGAACTGCGCCCGGAAGACCTTCAGGGCTCACAGGGAACCTTTCAGCTCCGTAGGGAGGTCCTGCGCAGGATCAACCTGGTGATCGCCCCGGCGCGCGTAAATTCAGTCCTGATCGAGGAGATGCTCATCAGCTAGGGCCTGGCCCGGCTGGAGAAGGCGACATGGCGGAATCAGACGACATCGCAACGAGCGTGGAAGAAGGGTGGGGGCGGAGCGACTCCTCAGATGGCGTTGCCGGTGCCGAACGCATCCTCAACCAGGATGAGATCGACAGTCTCCTAGGTTTTGATCTTTCGGATGACGATTCTGGCGCTCGCAGCGGCATCCGCGCCATCATCAACTCGGCCCTGGTCTCCTACGAGCGCCTGCCGATGCTCGAGATCGTCTTCGACCGCCTGGTGCGGTACATGACGACCTCACTTCGCAATTTCACCTCGGACAACGTCGAGGTCAGCCTGGACAGCATCTCCTCGATCCGTTTCGGGGACTATCTGAATTCTATTCCGCTTCCGGCCATCCTCGCGGTCGTCAAGGCCGAGCAGCTCGAGAACTACGGGCTGCTGACCGTGGATTCGAACCTCATCTACTCGATCGTTGATGTCCTGCTCGGCGGGCGCCGCGGAACGGCAGCCATGCGGATTGAGGGGCGTCCCTACACGACCATCGAACGCGTGCTGGTCCAGCGGATGGTTGAAGTCGTCCTCGGGGACGCCAAGCTGGCCTTCGAGCCCCTGACCCCTGTCACCTTCACACTCGACAGGCTGGAGACAAATCCGCGTTTTGCCGCCATTGCCCGTCCTGCCAACGCTGCGATCCTGGTCAAGCTGCGGATCGACATGGAGGACCGGGGCGGCCGTATCGAGCTCCTGTTGCCCTATGCGACGCTCGAGCCCATCCGCAAGATGCTGCTCCAGCAGTTCATGGGCGAGAAGTTCGGACGCGACAACATCTGGGAAGGCCACCTGGCCACGGAACTCTGGACCACCCAGATGGACGTGCGCGCCGTTCTCGACGAACAACAGCTTCCGCTCCAGACCATCCTCAACCTGAAGGTCGGCGACACCCTGATGCTAAACGCCACACCAGACCAGGCGGTCGAGTTGCGGGCAGGCACCGTGTACCTGACGACCGCACGCATGGGGCGTCGAAACCACCAGATCGCGGTCCGCGTGGATGCCCCCCTCAGCGGGGTCGCGCGCTCCGCCGTACAGGAGATGATCAAGTCATGATTTCCATCGCCCTCAATCTCCTGCTCATGGCCCTGCTGTGTGGCGCGCTCTGGATGGGCTGGCGACTGAACCAGCGTCTCATGGTCCTTCGCGAAGGGCAGCTGGGCTTCGCGAAGGCGGTCGCTGAGCTTGACACCGCCGCGGCCCGGGCCGAGCGCGGGCTCGCGGACCTGAAGTCCGCCAGCGACGAGATGGCCGAAGTCCTGGTCAGCCGCATTGAACGCGCTCGAATCCTCGCTGCCCGGCTTGACCAGCAATTTGAGGCGGGTGCCCGGGCGGGCCTGGGCGTGGATGCGAGGGAGCCTGAGGTTTCGGAAGCCGACATCGAGCGCCTCAGCCGTAACCTCGGCTCCCTGCTCGCTCAAAGCCGGGAGGCCCGCGCCCGGGGCCGAGATGCGGACCTGCCGACGGCCCCGCCGCGCCGGGCTGCCGTCGGTATTCGCAGGCGTCCCGAATTTGAGGATGATCTGTTTCTCTCGCCGGAGAGCCCTGCGCGATCCGCCTTCGCCGGAGCGGGTCGATGAGCCGCTTTCCCAGGATCCTTCCCCTCGTGGGGGTCGCCGCCGGCGGGGTTCTGGCGCTCAATGCGCTGGCGGGTGCCAAGGGCGCTCCGGACCTGTTTTCGGGGGCCCGCGCCTTCGCCCAGGACGTTACGGCCCCGGCAGGGGGCAAGGCGGGGACGGCCGGCACCAAGTCTCCGGCCGCCAAGCCTTCAGAGGGCGCTCCTGCTGATCCCACCAAGATCGCCGCAGCGGCGGCGGCGCCGAAGCCCCTGGTGTGTGCTCCGACAGCGGCAGAGCTGGCAAAGGAGGCTGGCCTTTCACCGGCCGAGCTGCAGGTCCTGCAGAGCCTTGGAACCCGCCGAGGCCAGCTTGACCAGCGGGAGTCGGATCTCAGCACGCAGATCGCACTCCTGGCTGCGGCCGAGACCAAGCTCGACGCCAAGGTAAAAACCCTCAACGGCCTGAAGTCCGACATCAAGGGCTTGCTCAAGGTCGCTGACGACCAGGAGGCCGCCGAAGTGGGCAGGATGGTCAAGGTGTTCGAGTCCATGAAGCCCAAGGACGCTGCGCCCCGCATGGTCCTGCTCAGTGACGCCGTTCGACTCCCCATCGCCGCCAAGCTGAAGGAAAAGTCCCTGGCCCTGATCCTGGCTCAGATGCCGCCAGCCGAAGCCAAGAAGCTGACCGAGTCCCTCGCCACCCGCTTCAATTCGGTCCGTTCGGCGGCTGCCGACTCCGGCGCGGCTCCCGCGCCTTCTGGCGTGACCCCACCGGCGGGTGCCCGGGCGGCGGCGCCGGCCCAGCCGGGTCCAGCCTGATCCATGTCCCTGCGCCGTTCACTCGGATCCAGCGTCGCCGCAATAGCGATCGTCGCGTCGGTCGCCACCCCCATCGGTGCGGCACCCACGGCTGCATCTCAGCCTGTCCGGGTCGGCGAGGCCTCTGACTTCACCCGGCTTGACTTCGGCCCCGGGGTTTCGACCCGGCGCGAGGGCACCGTGCTCACCGTGACCTTCCCGGCCGCGACACGCCCGGATCTCTCTCGGTTCCGCACCTCTCCGCCCCGGTGGATCGAAGCTGTGCGCATCGCCCAGGCAGGCGGGCGCACCCAGCTGGTCCTGACCCTTTCCAAGGACGCCGACATGAAGTCGGGCGTCGCTGACGGCTCGGTATGGGTCAACCTGACCTCCCGGCCCGAACCTACCGGTCCCGCCGCGGAAGGTCCTGCGCCGGGAGAGGCGTCCGTCGCCGAGGCGGCACCTGAACTTATCGAGCGGCCCGATCCGCTTCCGAAGGGCGGGATCGTCAAGGCGGATATCGCCCTCGGCCAGGGACAGGCGGTTCTCACCTTTCCCTTCGCCAACCCCGCGGGGGCCGCCGTCTTCCGGCGTGGTGGGGCCATCTGGGTCGTTTTCGATGTGCCCGCCAGCCTGGATATCTCGACCCTACCCCGAGGGCTGAGGCAGATGACTTCGGCCGAAGCCTACCGGGGGCCTGATTACGCCGCGGTGCGGATCGAAGCGCCTCCGGGAACACCCTTTCGGGCGGACTCGGCCGGCGCAGACTGGACCGTCACCCTCGGACGGGCCCCTTCGCCCCAGACACCGCTGGTGCGGGTGGTGCGCGACGAGGCTGGCGGCCCAGCAGCCCTGAAGAGCGCGGTGGCGGGTGCGACGCGCATTGTCCGCCTCGAGGATCCAGTTGTCGGCGACCGTATGACAGTCGTCACCGCCCTGGGGCCGGCCAAGGGCGCGCCCCTGAAGCGGCAATTCGCCCAGGTCACCGTCCTTCCGTCGTCCCAGGGACTCGCGCTGGAATCCTTCGTTCCCGACCTGGCCGTGACCCACGATGGCGACATTGTCCGGATCGGGCGGCCCGAGGGCCTGGCCTTGTCGCCCCTCTCGGTTGGTTCCGCTCCCGAGGACGCGATCCTCGATGCGCCGCGTCCTGCCATCATGCCCGCCCTGATCGACCAGGTGAACTGGCCCCAGACGGGACCCAAGGGCTTCCTTGACCGTTACAACACGCTCATCGCCGCCGCCGCCGAGGAAGCCCAGAAGGGAAGGGACGGGTCCACCGCCAGCCGCTTTGCCCTCGCGCGATTCCTGGTTGGCAGCGAGCTGTCCTTCGAAGCCATCGGGGTGTTAAACGACCTGGCCCGAGTGTCCCCAGAAGTGCTCGAATCCGCTGAGTTCAGGGGCCTGCGCGGCATCGCCCGGGTGATGGCGCGGCGGTATGCGGAGGCTGACACCGACTTCTCGGCGCCGATACTCGCCTCTGATCCCTCGGCAGCACTCTGGCGGGCCTATATTGCGGCCCAACTGGGACAGTGGACGGAGGTCCGCAACGCGTTCTCCGCGGGCGCCGAGGCCTTCAACCAGTTCTCTCCCGAGTGGAAGTCGCGGTTTGCCCGCGCCGAGGGGCAGGCGGCGCTCGCCCAGGGCGACTTCGAGGGTGCGGACAAGGCGATCCGTCTGGCCCTCGAGGACCGTGCGAACTCGACGGAGACCCTCTCCGTTCGACTTCTCCAGGCCCGATTGCTCGAAGCCCAGGGTGCAAAGGACCGCGCCGTCAGGATCTACCGGGCCGTCGCGACTGCGCCCCTCGAATGGTTGGCGACGCCCGCGGCCCTTCATGCGGCTCGCATCCGCCTGGACTCGGGCCGCATCGACATCAACCAGGCTGCAGAGGAACTCAACGCCCTGAGGTATCGCTGGCGGGGAGACGGCACCGAGATGGAGATCATCCGCACCCTCGGCGGCCTCTACCTGAACCAGGGTCGTTACCGCGAGGCGCTCGAGACCCTGAGGTCCGCAGGGCGCTCGCTTCCTGATCTTCCCGAGGCGGTGCAGCTACAGGCCGACCTGAACCAGGCCTTCAGGTCCTTGTTCATGGACGGGGTGGCGGATGGGCTTCAGCCCATCCAGGCCCTGGCCCTCTTCCTGGACTTCAAGGACCTTACACCCCTGGGCGCCGATGGCGACATGATGGTGCGGCGGCTCGTTGGACGCCTGGTCAAGGTCGATCTGCTGGAGCAGGCGGCCGAACTGCTCAAGTATCAGACGGAAAACCGCCTCGACGGTGCCCCGAAGGCCCAGGTCGCAACCGACCTGGCCGTCATCTACCTTATGGACCGCAAGCCCGAGCAGGCTCTCCAGGCGATCAATGATTCCCGCACGACCCTCCTTCCGCCAGCGATGCAGATGGAGCGCCGCAGGGTGGAGGCCCGCGCCCTCATCGCCCTGAACCGGCCCGGCGACGCCATAGAACTACTGGAGGCGGATCGAACGCCCGAGGGTGAGGAACTCCGTAACGAGATCACCTGGCGGCAGAAGAACTGGCCCCTCGCCGCCGCCGCCTTCGAGCGCAGCCTTGGCGACCGCTGGCGTCGTCCGGGCGCCCTGACCGCCGAGGAGGAAGGCAAGCTCCTGCGCGCCGGCATTGCCTACAGCCTCTCCGGGGATGACGGCGGCCTCACGCGGCTTCGCACCCGTTACGGTGATTTCATAGACCAGGCCCGGAACCCCGACGCCCTCAGGGTCGGACTGACCGGGATGGAGTCGGGAGAGATCGGTGCCGCCGACTTCAGTAAGGTGACTGCAGACAACGAAGCCTTCACAGGCTGGGTCGACAAGATGCGCACACGCTTCGCCAAGTCGGCTCCGGCGCCTGCCGCTGCTGCTGCCGGAACGGCATCTCGCGCCCCTGCGCCCGCCCCGCGCTCCACGACAGCTGCCGCGCCTTCGGCCCCGCCCTCGCCCTCAGCGCCACCTCGTCCGCCGACGCCTTCACGTCCTGCGTGAGGCGGGCCGAGTGAGGAGGGCCGCCTAAATGGGGCCCAACTGGGGAGGGGACGCCTAGCGCTCCGTCAGATTCGAAGTTCCGGGATCAGCCGCCCGAGGCGCGCTGGAAGCTTTCGATCAGGCTGCCGGCCACCAGTCGCCATCCGTCAACCAGGACAAAGAAGATCAGCTTGAAGGGCAGGGACACCACGACTGGGGGCAGCATCATCATGCCCATGCTCATCAGGACGCTGGCCACCACCAGGTCAATGACCAGAAAGGGGATGAAGAGCAGGAAGCCGATCTCGAAGGCTGTCTTCAGCTCGGAAATCATGAAGGCCGGGGTCACGACGCGGATCGGGACATCCTGGGCGGTGGCGGGACGGGGTATCTTCGAAAGGCGGATGAAGAGGGCGAGGTCATCGCGATCCACCTGGCTGAGCATGAAGGTCTTCACGGGTCCGCTGGCCGCCTCGATGGCGGCTGGAAGCTCCATCTGGTTGTTCATCAGCGGTCGAATCCCGAGGTCATAGGACTTCTGCAGGGTCGGGGTCATGACGATCGCTGACATGAACAGGGCCAGGCTGATCAGGACGGCGTTCGGCGGACTCTGCTGGATGCCCAGTGCCGTCCTCAGGAGGGAAAGCACGACCACCATCCGAACGAACGAGGTGGTCATGATGACGATGGACGGTGCCAGCGACAGGACCGTCAGCAGGCCGATCAACTGGACGACCCTCTGGGTCAGGCCCGCGCCCGATCCTAGGTCGATGTTCACAGCCTGGGCGAGGGCCGCAGCCGGGAAGATGAGACCGATCGCCCCCGCCATCAGAGCGAGCCGTGCGGCCTGACGGAGATCCGCCTTGAGCGCAGCCATCCGGAGGGTCTGTGACTCGGCTCTGGACATGCTCAGGCTTCCAGTTTCCGGGCCGGCGGGTTGAGTTCGCGACCCTCTCCCAGCATCAGGAGCCGGGATTCGCCGTCGCATTCCACAAGGACCAGACGCCGTGCCGGGTCCAGCACCAGGGTTTCGATGACCTTCATCCTGCGCTCCCGGGTCGAGCCCGGCATGCGCAGTGTCGCCCCGGGTCCGAAGCGCCGCAGCAGAACCGCAGCGATCCCTATCAGGCCAAGGGTGAACAGGAGGGCGAAGGTCGCCCGGGCGAGATTCATAGCGTCCATGGCCAACAGCCTGCCAAGAGGATGTTAAGGAGCGATTAACCCTGTTTGTTTACCGTGAAGGCATGGACGTTTCCTCCATACCTCTCTTCGCCATGCTGCGCAGTCGGATGAACTATTTCTCCGACCGCCAGCGGCTCGTGGCTGAGAACATCGCAAACTCGGCCACGCCGGGTTTCCGGCCTCAGGATTTGACGCCGTTCAGCTTCCGGAACACCGGCGGCGGCTCAGAATCGCCAACTGTCCTGCGGGTTACCAACCCTGCGCACATGCGGCCCTCGGGATCGGACGCCGCCGCTGCGGCAAACGGTTTTCGTACGGAGCGGCGCGCCGACACAGTCACTACGCTCGACGGGAACCAGGTCTCCCTCGAGGACGAGATGATGCGGATGGCGGACTCCCGGATGAACTATGAGGCCGCGATCGGCTTCTACCAGAAGTCCATGACCATGATCCGGACCGCCGCCCGGGCCCCGGGCAGATAGGAGCGATTGAATGGCTGATGTGCGCCCCCCGTCCAATGCGGTCCAGGCCATCGCTGCCACCGCCCTGCGCGCTGAGCAGGCGCGGATGCGGATCATTGCCGAGAATATCGCCAACGCGAACTCTACCTCCCGGTCGCCGGGCGGGGATCCCTACCGCAGACAGGTCCCAGTCTTCGAACCGGTGCGGACCGAGGCGGGGCAGGGCGTCAAGATGGTGCGGGTCCTGCCCGACCAGAGTGAGTTCAAGACCGAGTACGATCCAGGTCATCCGTCCGCCGACGCCAATGGCTACGTCAAGCTGCCGAACGTAAACACCCTCATCGAGTCGCTGGACATGCGTTCCGCCCAGCGCGCCTACGAGGCCAACCTCAACGTGATCGAGACCGCCCGGGCCATGGAACTCCGGACCCTGGACCTGATCCGGAAGTGATGGGAGAAGCTGAATGATCACCGCCCTCAGCGTTGCAAAGGCTTATGCCGCCGCTCAGAAGGGCGTGTCAGGCTTGGCCACGGACGCCTCCGGAGGGGCTGGAGGCCTCGATTTCAGCGCAATGGTCAAGACGGCCGTCGGTAATGCAATCGACACCTCGAAGACAGCCGAGCAGCAGATCGTGTCGCACGCCCAGGGCAAGGCTCAGTTGATCGATGTGGCCACGGCCGTGTCCGCCGCCGAAACCAGCCTGGAGGCGGTCCTCGCAGTACGGGACCAGGTCATCAGCGCCTACCAGGAAATCATGCGTATGCCGATCTGACCCTTGGGGTTGGCGGCGGGGAGAGTTTCGCCATGAACGGCGCGGAAGTTCTTGATATCGGCAGAAGCGCCCTCTGGCTCACCATCCAGCTGGCGGCACCCATGTTGATCGTCGGCCTTGTCGTGGGGGTCGTCATCGGGCTTTTCCAGGCCCTGACGCAGATACAGGAGGCGACCCTCGTCTTTGCACCGAAGATCGTCGCTGTTTTTGTCTCGCTGCTGATCTTTCTGCCGATCATGGGTGCCCTGATGTCGGGCTTCATGGCCCAGATCGCCGGCCGCATTGCCGCGATGTAGCGGCAGTGGAGCCCTACGCCACCGTCCAGCAGGTCTATGCCGGAGCCATGGTTTTCACCCGGCTTGCGGCTATGGTCATGACCATGCCGGGGATCGGCGACCAGGCGGTGCCCGTCCGTATCCGCTTGTCCTTCGCCTTTCTGCTGACCCTCGTCCTGACGCCTGTCGTCATGCCAGTCGCGCCTGCGCCTCCGGCCGAGTTGGCGACCATGGCCCTGCAGGTGGTGCGCGAGGCCTTCATCGGCCTGATGATCGGCTCCGTGCTGCGGCTGTTCATGGCCTCCCTGTCCGTAGCCGGGGAGATCATCTCGATCCAGTCGACCCTGTCCTTCGCGCAGACATCCGCCCCAGGCCTGGTGGAGCCCTCGACGACGGTGGCGACCTTCGTCGGTCTGATCGGCCTGATCCTGATCTTCTCGACCAACCTTCATCATCTCTTCCTGGGCGCCATGGTGAATTCCTACGCCATCTTCCCCTTCGGAACTGCGGCACCCGTGATGGACTCCGGTGCCCTGGCCATCCGGACCGTTTCGGAAGCCTTCCGGTTGGGTATCCAACTCAGCGCGCCAGTCCTGGTCCTCGCGCTTGTCTTCAACGTGGCCTTGGGATTGGCGGCGCGGATCATGCCGCAGTTCCAGGTTTTCTTTGTGGCTTCGCCGCTGATGGTGCTCTTTTCCCTCGCCATCCTCGCCATGAGCCTTGGGCTCATCGGCGTGGTCTGGGTGAATGGCTACGGCCGCCTCCTAAACAGCTTCGCCGGGGTGACCGGTGGCTGAAGAAAACGACTCCGCGTCAAAGACAGAAGAGCCCACAGGCCGCCGCCTTGAACAGGCCCGCGAGAAGGGCGACATCCCGAAGACTGCAGATCTTCCTCAGATCGCATCCTTCGCGGCGGCTGCGGGCGTCATCGCTTTTTTGGGCGGGGTTCTGAGCCGTAACCT
Organism: uncultured Alphaproteobacteria bacterium; assembly: GCA_903933475.1. GTDB lineage: Bacteria > Pseudomonadota > Alphaproteobacteria > Caulobacterales > Caulobacteraceae > Phenylobacterium. The sequence goes on from CAIZKE010000358.1 coordinate 24,197, forward strand.
TCTCGTCGACTTGGCACCGTTCATCCAGGATCCGGACAAGATCGACCTGTCCCCCGGGGGGGCAATGGCGATGAGCTGGCAGTTGGCGGGCATTGTCGCTCCGATCCTGCTCTTCGTCACCGGTGCCGCCATGCTGGCAGGTGTCTTCGGCTTTGTGATCCAGACCGGACCCGTGTGGTCGCCTGCAGGTCTGAAGTTCGAACTCAGCAAGCTCTCGCCACTGTCCGGCTTTAACAGGCTGTTCGGGCCCGACGCCCTGATCCAGTTCGCCAAGTCCTTCATCAAGCTGATTGTCGTCGGGGCCATCGGATACTTCGTTCTGCGACCCTACTGGGTGGAGCTTCAGCAGCTTCCCGCCGTGGATGTCGTGGCCTTGCTCCCGCTTTCCCTCGAGATCCTGAAGAAGCTCTCTGTCCTGGTCATCGGCCTCCTCCTGGCCATCGCTGGGATCGACTGGATCATTCAGATGCAGCGATTCCTGAAACGCCAGCGCATGACCCGGGAGGAGGTGAAGGAGGAGTTCAAGCAGACCGACGGTGATCCTCACATCAAGGCGCGCCAGAGGGCGATCCGTGCCCAGAGGGCGCGCCAGAGAATGATGACGGCGGTCCCCAAGGCCACGGTCGTGATCATGAACCCGACCCACTACGCCGTTGCCCTGTCCTATGAAGAAGGCGAGTCGGCTGCGCCAACCTGCGTCGCCAAGGGGGTAGACTCCCTGGCCCTGAGGATCCGCGCCGTGGCTGAGGCGGCAGGCGTTCCCGTCGTCGAGGATGCTCCGCTGGCTCGCGCTCTCTACGCCGCGGTGGAAATCGACGCACAGATCCCGATCGCCCAGTATGAGGCGGTCGCCAAGGTCATCGGCTTCGTCCTTGCCGGACGCCGCCGCTTCTCGGCGGCCCGCTGATCCGCCGAAGCTTCGCCTCAATGGTTCCGAAACCCTTCTGGGGTGTTCTTGAACCTGGAATCGCGCCTGATTCGAGACAGGCAGGGGAGGCGGGACCATGACCGGCTCGAGGCGTCGGGGACTCGGCATGGATGGCGTTGACCTGCTTGTCCTCGTCATGTTTGCCTGCGTCGTGGCCGTTGCGGCTTGGACTGTGTTGATGTCTGGCCGTGAAACGGCGGCGAGCGTCCTGATACTGGCGGGTCTGACGGGTTTCGTCGCCCTCTTCGTCCTTGTCTTCCGGGGCGGCCGACCTGCGGCCGGCGCGGCCCTGGAGGGTGATGAGCGCCTGGTCACGGCGCTAGAGGAGCCGGCGGCAGTCGCCGCGGTCGACGGCAGGATCCGTTCTGCGAACCGCGCCTGGCTCGATGTCGTGGGCCCTGCCAGACGTCTGCCGCGGGCGCCTTCCCAGGCCCCAGGCCTTTTCCAGGCTCTCTCCGAAGCGCGCAGGGGCGGCGTGGGCCGCGCAGCGCTCAGGATGGACGGTGTAGAACGCCCCGCTGTGGTCAGCGCGGCAGGGGCGAGTCGGTTCCTTGTCAGGCTGTCTTCCACCCCCGCCCAACCGCTGTCGATCTCGTCGTCAGACACTCTGGTCGAGAGGGTTCCCGACGGGCGTCTTGCCGTGACCCCGGACAGTCTCGACGCTTTCGCCGGAGGGGCACCGTTTGGCGCTGCCCTCTTGGACGGCGGCGATCCCTTTGCGGCTATCATACTCGAAGCCAACCCGGCGCTGGAGGTCATGGCCGGCGAGCCTCGGGCCGGAAGCGTCTTCGGCGACCTCTTCGATGCCGTATCGCTGGGCGAGGCGGCGCAGCGCCTGGCGACCGGTCGGTCCCAGCTCGAAGCCGTTGAAATGCGGTTGGTTGGCGAAGCTGCGCGGATCGTACATCTCTACCTGTCGCCCTCCGGAGATCGGTGGCTGGCCTTCCTCGTCGACGTTTCAGAACAGAAGCAGATCGAACTCCAGCTGGCCCAGAGCCAGAAGATGCAGGCCATCGGCCAACTCGCGGGCGGTGTGGCCCACGACTTCAATAATCTTCTGATGGCCATCTTCATGCAGCTTGACGAGCTGTCGCAGCGCCATCCTGTGGGCGATCCCTCCTATGAGGGCCTCAACCAGATCCGGCAGACCTCGACACGCGCTGCAGAACTTGTTCGCAAACTTCTGGCCTTTTCCCGCAAGCAGACGGTCCAGCGTGAAAGTCTCGATCTTGGCGAACTCATTTCCGAGTTCGAGGTCCTGCTGCGGCGCGTGTTGCCTGAGGATATCGCTCTGGTGACGGAATATGGCCGCAGCTTGCCCACGGTGCGGGCGGACCGGGGCCAGCTCGAGACCGCGGTGATGAACCTTGTCGTCAATGCCCGAGACGCCATCCGGTCCCACGGCGGCTCGACCGTACGGATCCGGGCCGCCCGGGTTTCGGCGGCCGAAGCCCAGGCCCTCGGCTATCCCGACCCCGGAACGGAACAGGCCCTGATCGAGGTTTCCGACGACGGAGCCGGAATTTCACCCGAGGTCATGACAAAGATCTTCGACCCCTTCTTTACAACCAAGCCGGTGGGAGAGGGGACAGGACTTGGGCTCGCAACGGTCTATGGCATCGTCAAGCAATCGGAGGGCTGGATCTCCGTGGACTCGCGGCCAGGGCAGGGTGCCGCCTTCCGCATCTTCCTGCCCGTACACGTCGCCGCCGCTACCGCGCCGGCTCCGCCGCGTCCCGCCCGTCCGGCCGCCCGGGACCTGTCCGGTGCCGGTCGTATCCTGTTCGTGGAGGACGAGGACGCGGTCCGCAGCGTGGCCGCCAAACTCCTGCGCGCCCGAGGCTATGAAGTCATCGAGGCGTCCAGCGGCGAGGAGGCGCTCGAACTGGCAGAGGCGCATGCTGGCGAGATCGACCTGATGATTTCCGATGTGGTCATGCCCGGCATGCAGGGACCTGAGCTCCTCAAGGCGGCTCGGGAGTACCTGGCCGGTGCGCCGGTCATGTTCATTTCCGGCTATGCAGAGGCGGAGTTCTCCAACCTGCTGGAGGGTGAGACCAATGTGTCTTTCCTCGCCAAGCCCATCGACATCAAGACCCTGGCGGAGCGGGTCAAGCAGGAGCTCCAGCGCACGGCCTGATCCTCTGGGCCTTGATTGACGCAGGGTCGGCGCCGGCAGAAACTCCCAGGGCCGGAGGATTCCGAATGCATCTCGACCTGTCCCGCGAGGACCTGGACTTTCGGGGGGAGGTCCGCGCCTTCCTGGAGGCGAACCTTACGCCTGAGCTGAGGCGTGCCGGACAGCGCGCCACCAGTGTCTTCATGGACAAGACCTACAGCCTCGCCTGGCAGAGGATTCTGCACCGCCGGGGTTGGGTCGCCCCTGCCTGGCCTGTCCGATACGGCGGTACGGGATGGAGCGAAATGCAGCGCTACATCTTCGCGGCGGAAAGTGCCCGGGCTGGGGCGCCATCGCTTGCGCCCATGGGGCTGAAGATGGTCGGCCCGGTAATCATGGGGTACGGCTCGGAGGAACAGAAGGCGCACGACCTGCCGCGGATCCTGTCGGGCGAGGACTACTGGTGCCAGGGATACTCCGAGCCGGGCGCCGGTTCGGACCTCGCTGCCCTGCAACTCCGCGCCGACCTGGACGGCGATGCCTATGTTCTGAACGGAACCAAGATCTGGACGACCCATGCCCACTGGGCGAACCGCATGTTCTGCCTGGTCAGGACGCGGAGCGATGGAAAGCCGCAGGCGGGGATCACCTTTCTTCTGCTCGACATGGAAACCCCGGGGGTCTCGGTCCGCCCGATCGTGACCCTGGCGGGCGAGCACGAGGTCAACCAGGTCTTCTTCGACAATGTACGGGTTCCGGTCTCGGGTCGGGTTGGTGAGGAGAACCAGGGCTGGACAGTCGCCAAGTATCTTCTTGAGTTTGAGCGCGGGGGCGGTTCGGCCGCCGGGCTGAAGGTCGGCTTCGAAAGGCTCAAGGCCCTGGCCCGTCGGGAGTTGGCGGATGGGGGCGGCCCGCTCATTGAAGATCCAGCGTTTCGGTCGCGGCTCGCCGCCCTGGGCGTCATCCTTGACGCCGTAGAGATGACTGAACACAGGGTGCTCGCCGAGCTCGCCTCTGGACGCAATCCCGGGCCGGCCTCGTCCATGCTCAAGACCCAGGGTACGGAGACCCGGCAGAAGCTGGATGAGCTGGCCATGGAGGGGATCGCCGCTTACGCCGCCGTCGACCAGAAGGCCGCAAGGGCGCCGGACGGAGGCCAGGACTTCATCGGACCGGAGCATGGCCTTACGGCTATGGCCCTGTATCTCAATAACCGGGCCGGCTCGATCTACGGGGGATCCAACGAGATCCAGCGGGACATCATGGCCCGACTCGTCCTCGGGCTCTGAAGCCTAACGCAAGCCCGCCGTAGCAAGGATCGCCAGCAGGCCGACGGACATGCCGCGTACCATCTCGACCGGTTCGACATCGATCCATTCGTCCGGTGCATGGGCGCGGCCCCCGCGGCCCCCGGCGCCGATCGTCACGGCGGGAATCCCGAGGCTCATGGGAATGTTGGCGTCCGTCGACGAGGCCTGCTCCGCGGGATCGAAGCCCCTGGCGGTGATGGCGGCCTGAGTGATCCGGACCAGACGGCTGTCTGACGGGGTTTTTCCTGCAGGGCGCTCGCCGATGAGCTTCATCTCGGCCTTGATGGGTCCGAAGGCGGTGGAACGGGCGGCGTTCTCGGCAGCGACTGCACTTTCCACGGAGGCCCGGAACTGCCGGTCAAGGTCCGCCAGGGCGCCAGCGTCCTCTGACCTGAGGTCCACGTCGACAAAGACCGAGGAGGGAATGGCATTCACCGACGTACCGCCCCCGGTCACGCTTGCCGAATAGGTTGTCCTGGGCGTCTGTGGCGGCTTCACCGCGTAGAGTCCCGTCACTGCGCCCGCCATGGCGACCATCGGGTTGACGATCCCGAAGGCACCATAGCTGTGCCCTCCGGGACCGCTGAAAACCACATGATAGCGCCGGGATCCGACACCCGCCGTCACGACGCCCGACGGGTCCGAGCCATCAACGGAGAAGAAGGCCGAGATCTGTCCGGCATAGGAGCCCCTCTGGAAGAGGGCCTTCACCCCGCGCAGGTCGCCGACGCCTTCCTCCCCGACATTACCGACGATCAGGAGATCGGCGTCGGTCTGCACCCCGGCCGCGTCCAGGGCGCGGACCCATGCCAACAGGGTGGCCAGGGACCGGGTGTTATCGCCAATTCCGGGGGCGGCCAGCCGCCAGCCCTGCCGACGGACCTTAACATCGGTCCCTTCCGGAAAGACGGTATCAAGGTGGGCCGCTACCGCCACGAAGGGGCCCTTACCCCGGGTCTTCAGGCCCGGACGGATCCCCGTGACATTGCCCTCCGCATCCATCTTCACATCTACCAACCCCAGGGCTTCGAGGTCGCGCTGGTAGGCGGCGGCTCGACGGGCCTCTCCGAAGGGCGGCGCTGGAATCTCGGTCAGGCGGACAATGTCCTCCACCGTCCGCGCGTGCTCTGCGGTCAGCACACTGACGGCTTTCCGATACCCAGGGCTGTTCTCGATTCGCGCCACCTCGGCTTGCGGAGTCGCTGCCTCGGCGAGGGAAAGGGGCACGGCGAGGGCCATGGCTGTGCAGGCGATCAGGGCCAGACGCATCGGGAACTCCTGTGGCGGAGGACGGTTCTAACCCGGATGGTGCACGCCGGGAAACGCGTGGTAGGGTTAATCTCGTCGAAACCTTGATGCGGAACCAACCCTTTACGCGTCGGGCGCAGTGTATCCCCGGTCGGACGCCCGGTGGGGCGACGGAGAGACTTCGATGAACGGATCCGCCCGGATCAACCTGTCCAGCGCCTCCGTGCTTGTCGTTGACGACAACATGCAGGCGGTCGAGCTCATGTGTGGCGTTCTTGACGGCTTCGGAATGCGGAAGTTCAAGAGGGCCATCAGTTTTGAAGAGGCCAAGGAAGCCTGCACAGAGACCGCTTTCGACCTGATCCTCACGGACGCCCAAATGCCCGGGGTCGACGGCTATGAGTTCATCCGCTGGATACGGCGGTCTTCTGACGAACAGGTGCGCCTGACCCCCGCCATCATCATCACCGCGCACACTCGCCGGAGCCAGGTGACAAAGGCGCGGGACTGCGGCGCGAACTTCATCATCGCCAAGCCCATCACGCCCAAAATCATTCTTGAGCGTATCGTCTGGGTCGCCCAGTCTACCCGGCTGTTTGTCGAGACCGAGACCTATATGGGTCCGGACCGTCGCTTCCGAAAGGCAGCGCCGCCTTCGGAATACGGTGTCGGCCGCCGCAGCGGCGATGCCGAGGCCGCCGCCGCCGCCGAAGCCGCCAGGGCCGAGGTCGCCGCGCAATCCAAACAAGACGGCCCCACTGCCGAAGTCCAGGAGACGACCTCTTGACGACCGTTCGAAAATTTCGCGCCAAGACCCGCCTCGCGAGCATGATCAAAGAGCCGGGCGGGATTCATGTGAGCGAAGCGCTCAAGCGCGGGGAGACGGCCATTGCCCTCCAGTCTGAGACCAGCCTGAACCTGATCGACGTTTCCCTCGCCAGGATCGAGGCGCTCCTTGCCGATCCCAAGGGTGATCCCGAGGAGATGTATCGCTGCTCGACCGATATCGTGGGCCTTTGCGCGGTACTCCCGGACCCGGCCCTTTCTGAGGTCGCGCGCTCCCTCTGCGAACTGCTGGATCATTCCAGTGAGACGGGTCGTCTCAAGCCCCAGGCCGTGCAGGTACACATTGCCTCCATGAAGCTCCTTCACAGGACAGGCCTCGACGCTCAGGCCAGCCAGGAGATCCTGGAAAGTCTCACCCGGATGGTCGCCAAGCTGGATCGCTAGATCCTGCTCCGATGAGTGGGAACCGGTTATCGGATCGAAACAGGATCTCACGTTCTGGGGATCATCCTTCGAGGCCGAGAGCCCTGAGCGCCCGGGTGCGGGAGGCCTTGTAGTCGACCTTGCCATTGGGGGCCCTGCCAATGCTCTCCACGACCACCAGTTCTCTGGGCGCCTTGTAGGCCGCCAGGCGGCCTCTCACGTGGGCGGAGAGATCCGCGAGCTCCAGCTCTGCTGCGCCATCCGGTTCGACCACGGCGCAGATCCTTTCCCCGAAACGAGGATCCGGAACGCCCACGACCACAGCGTCGCGGACATTCGGATGGGTCTTGAGCGCCTCCTCGACTTCTTCCGGGAAGACCTTTTCGCCGCCCGTGTTGATGCACTGTGAGCCGCGGCCCAGCAGCTTGAGGGAGCCATCGGCGTTGACCTCCGCCCAGTCGCCGGGGACCGACCAGCGCTGGTCCTCAAAGGTCAGGAAGGTCTTGGCGCTCTTCTCGGGGTCCTTGTAGTAGCCGACC
>CAIZKE010000359.1 GCA_903933475.1 uncultured Alphaproteobacteria bacterium
AGCAATTTCCGTTCTAATTCCTCCCCCAAGGGGGAGGTGGACCGCGCAGCGGGCCGGAGGGGGTCAGCTGCGGCGCAGCTAGGGCTCCAGACGCTTGTCGTCCAGGCCGCGGTTGGAGCGGGCGGTTTCGGATTTCGCCTGGACCTTCTCAGCCTTGGTGCGGCCGAAGGCCACGCGGTTTTCGGCTGCCAAGGCCTTGTCTGCCGTCTTCGCCCGGGCCTTGCGGGCCTTGGAGAGGCTGACGACAGTCACGGCCTACTTCACCGAGGCGCAAAAGCGCTGGATGCGGCCGCAGGCGTCCTCGAGGATCGCCTCGGAGGTGGCGTAGCTGATGCGGAAGAAGGGCGAGAGGCCGAAAGCCGCACCGAACACCACCGCCACGCCCTCGGTCTCGAGCAGTTCGTTGGCGAAGTCCTGGTCCGAGCCGATCACGCGGCCTGAAGGCGCCTTGCGGCCGATCAGCTTCTCGCAGGACGGATAGACGTAGAAGGCGCCCTCCGGGGTCGGGCACACCAGGCCTGAGGCCTGGTTCAGCATGGAGACCACCAGGTCCCGGCGCTTCTGGAACAGGGCGGCGTTGGGCTTGATGAAGTCCTGGGGACCGCTCAGGGCCTCGACGGCGGCGTACTGCGAGACCGAGCAGGGGTTGGAGGTCGACTGGCTCATGACCTTGGCCATCAGCTTGATCAGGGGCTCGGGGCCAGCGGCGTAGCCAATTCGCCAGCCGGTCATGGCGTAGGCCTTGGAGACCCCGTTCATGGTCAGGGTGCGCGCATAGAGGGCCGGCTCGACCTGGGCGAGGGTCCAGAACGGCATGTCATCGAACATCAGGTGCTCGTACATGTCGTCGGTCAGGATCCAGACGTGCGGGTGGCGCAGGAAGACCTCGGCCAGGCCCTTCAGCTCGTCCTTCGTGTAGGCGGCGCCGGAGGGGTTGGAGGGCGAGTTGAGGATCACCCAGCGGGTGCGCGGCGTGATCACGGCCTCGAGTTCGGCGGGCTTGAGCTTGAAGCCGCTGGCCGCCGTGGTCGGGGCGAAGACGGGGGTTCCGCCGGCCAGGAGGACCATGTCGGGATAGCTGACCCAGTAGGGGGTCGGCACGATGACCTCGTCGCCCGGGTTCAGGGTGGCCATCATTGCGTTGAAGATGACCGGCTTGCCGCCGGGCGAGACGTTCACCTGGGAGGGCTTGTAGGACAGGCCGTTCTCCCGGGCGAACTTGGCGGCGATGGCCTCCTTCAGCTCGGGGATGCCGTCCACCGTGGTGTACTTGGTCTTGCCCTCACGGATGGCGCGGATCGCGGCCTCCTTGATGTTCTCGGGCGTGTCGAAGTCCGGCTCGCCGGCGCCCAGGCTGATGATGTTTCGCCCCTGGGCCTTCAGCTCCCGGGCCTTCTGGTCCGTGGCCATGGTAGCCGACGGCTTGACCCGGGACAGGGTGACGGATTCGAGCGACATGGGAGGCTCCCGGACACGAGGATTTCGACTGTGCGGGTTTTATCCGAACCGCCGCCTTCGGCAAAGGCGCTGTGTGACACTCCGGCATCGGTCCGGGTCAGGGCGTTCCGATTACGATCGACGGCTTGCGCAGACGCTTCAAGATAGAGCAAAACATAACCAGACGTACCTGTATCCGGAGCCACCCGATGAAGCTGAACCATTTCCTCGCCGCCGCCCTTGCCGGGATCGCCCTTGGCGCTGCAGGCTGCGCCTCGACGCCCGATGTCCGGGTGAACTCGGACCCCACGGCGAACTTCTCCCAGTACCGGACCTTCGGATTCGCAAACCCGCTCGGAACGGACAGGGGCGGCTATCAGAGCTCCGTCTCCCAGCAGCTCAAGTCATCCGCCCGGTCCCAGCTTGAGGCCCGCGGACTGACCTATGTGGAGAGCGATCCCGACCTGGTGGTCAACTTTGGCGCCGCCCTGGACCAGAAGTACCGGGTGTCCTCCACGCCGGCTCCGACCATGGGGATGGGCTACTATGGGTACCGGACGGGCATGTACTCCGCCTACCCCATGTACCGGGACGAGACCACTGTGACGCCCTACAACGAGGGTACCCTGAACATCGACATTGCCGACGCCCGCCGCCGACAGCTGGTCTGGGAAGGCGTGGTCCGCGCGACGGTCAACGACAAGACCCTCAGCAATATCGGGCCGGTCCTGGACACCGCGGTCGCAAACGCCTTCGCCAAGTACCCGGTGCCGGTCGGCTCCCCTGCAAAATAGGGTTCCTGAGGTTCCTGAGGTTCCTAACGGACCGCCGGGCGTCCTGCGCCGGCTGCTCCGGCTGGCCAGCAGCATGGATGCCCGCGCCTGGGTGAGCCTCGGCGTGTCCTTCCTGCTGTTCGGCGGAGTGGGGCTGGTCTTCGTCTTCGGCGCGAGGCTCCTCGGCTTCGACAGCGAGGCCGCCCTCGAAGGCTGGTTCCAGGCGGCGCACGGGCCCTGGGCCCTGCCGGTTGCAGTGGCCGCCTTTGCCCTGCTGGCCTTTCTCGGCGCGCCGCAGTTCGTCCTGATCGCCGCCGCTGTCGTCGCCTTCGGTCCGGTGAACGGGGCGATCTATAGCTGGGTCGGAACCCTGGTCTCCGCCCTGATCGGCTTCGCCCTGGGGCGCAGCGCCGGCGCCCGCACCCTCCAGATGTTCGCCGGGGAGAGTCTCGACCGCTTCATGGCCCTGATCGGTCGCAATGGCTTCCTGGCGAGCCTGGTGGTCCGGCTGGTGCCCTCCGCCCCCTTTATCGTCGTCAACATGGCGGCGGGGGTGACGCCGATCCGGGTGCGGGACTTTGCGGCCGGGACCGCCCTCGGCATCATCCCGAAGATCGCCCTGACGGCCTTCGCGGGGACCTCCATCCTGCGGGTCCTCACCGGCGGCGGACCAGAAGGCCTGATTGCCCTGGGAGCGGGCCTGGCGGTCTGGATGGGCCTTGGCCTGGCGGCCCGGCAGTGGCTGAGGTCGCGCGGCCCGGAAAGCGATGCGAACGGGGATGGGGCGGGAACACCATAAAGCCCCGTTAAACTCCCCGCCGGGCTCAAAACGCCTGACGACGTACAACCAACCTGAGGGTCCGCCCGAACTTGGCGCGCATGTCGGTTGGCAGAGCGGCCAATTCCGCTTGAGCCACTGCGTTGACGAATAAGGAAGATCAACTCACCCTTCCCTTATCATCAGCTCGTATGGGTTATGCTCAAGTCGCGCAAAGAGGTCGCGTGGGTCAGTGGCCACCACCGACAATAGAATTGAACCTCAGACGCATCATCGTCCAGACTAATCCGAAAACGGGGATCACGCTCAAGGCGATCAGTTGGTCGTCTGGAACATGAATTACGGGTGCAATGGCGTGCAATACATACGCGAGTAAGCCCACGGCATAATAGC
>CAIZKE010000360.1 GCA_903933475.1 uncultured Alphaproteobacteria bacterium
CGTCGGCGTCTGGACAGAGGATGTCACCGAGGCCGAGGAACTGCGTGAGGCCCTGCGGCGCAACGTCGAGGCCCACGACGAAACCCTGAACCACATCGCCGACTCCGTCGCCATCTTCACCCCGTCCCGGCGACTGGACTTCCACAACACCGCCTTCGCCGAGATGTTCGGCCTCGAGCCGGCCTGGCTGGCCGAGCGGCCAACCCATGGCGAGGTCCTCGACCGGCTGCGCCAACGCCGGCGCCTGCCGGAGACGGCGGACTACGCCCGCTGGAAGGCGGCGGAACTCGAGCGCTACAGCCAGCTCGACTCCGCCCCGGATGAGCTCTGGAGCCTTCCGGACGGCCGCACCCTGAGGGTAGTTCGCCAGTCCCACCCCCTCGGCGGCATCGTCCTGCTCTTCTCGGACATCACCGGCGAGCTTCGCCTGAAGGCCCAGTACAACAGCCTGATCCAGGTTCAGCAGGCCACTCTCGACAAGCTGAACGACGCCGTCGCGGTCTTCGGATCGGACGGGCGCCTGCGGCTGCACAACGAGGCCTTCGAGCGGTTCTGGAACATTCCCCATCAGGCCCTGGGCGAGGTCATGGACTTCGAGGGCGTGGTCGAGCTCTGCCTGCCCCGCCTGCATGACCAGGGATTCTGGCGCGAGATGAAGGGACGGGTGGCCGACACCGACCCTGCCGCGCGGGCACCCGCCGCCGGCGAAGTCCGAACCTCGGATGGCCGGATCGTGGCCCACCAGTCCCGGCCCCTGCCGGACGGGGCGACGCTCATCGCCTTCACCGACGTCACCGACGCGCGCCGCCTCGAGCGGGCCCTCGCCGACCGCAGCGCGGCCCTGGCAGAGGCCGAGCGGCTCAAGCGGGACTTCGTGGGCAATGTCTCCTACGAGCTGCGCACCCCGCTGACGACGATCATCGGCTATTCCGAACTGCTGGAAGGGCTCGGCGAGCAGCTGCCCGGCCGGGCGCTTGGGCACGCCGAGGCGATCCGCCAGGCGGCGGAACATCTGGGCCGGTCAATCGACGACGTCCTCGACATGGCGCAGATCGATGCCGGGGAGATGGCGCTCGACCTCGAGGACGTGAACGTCGCCCGGCTCCTGGAGGCGGCGGCGGTGCGGTGGTCCGACGAGGCGGAGGCTGCGCAGGTCCGGCTGGTGGCGGAATGCCCCGACGACCTTGGCCTGATGCGGGGCGACCCCCGGCGGCTGTCGCAATTGCTCGACCACCTTATCGTGAACGCCCTGGGTCAGACTCCGAAGGGCGGCCGCATCACCCTCGGCGCCCGTCGCACCCTGGGCGAGGTCCAGGTCCAGGTGACCGATACCGGGCGCGGCATTCCCTTCCACGTCCAGGCCAATATCTTTGATCGCTTCGTCGGTCGCGAAAGGGGCGGGCCGGGCCTCGGCCTCGCCCTGGTGAAGGCCCTGGTCGACCTGCATGGCGGTTGGGTGGCCCTGGAGAGTGAACCCGGGGCCGGGGCGACCTTTACCTGTCACCTGCCGGAACGCGCCGAAGGCGCGGCGGGCCACCCCGAACTGGAGTTCTGAGCCCGTCCGCGGCCAGGGTCAGTGCTGGCTTTCGGGCAGGCGGACCACGATGCCGTCGAGGCCGTCGGTGATCTTGATCTGGCAGGCCAGGCGGCTGTTCGGCTCCACGCCCTCGGCGAAATCCAGCATGGACTCCTCCATTGCGGACTTGTCGCCGGTCTTGTCGAGCCAGGCGGGGTCCACATAGACGTGGCAGGTGGCGCAGGCGCAGGCGCCGCCGCAGTCAGCGTCGATGCCCGGCACGTTGTTCTTCACGGCGACTTCCATGACCGACAGGCCAGTCTTGCCGTCATGGACGTGCTCGGTGCCGTCGTGTTCGATGTAGGTAATCTTGGCCATAGGTTCTTTCCTCGCCTCGCCGGCTTACGCCGCAGCGACCTCTTTCATGGAAACCGAAGTGTCCGCAAGTCTCTGCTTGTCCACCGGCCTGCGGGAGCCGATGAGCTGCCGGCCCATCATGAATTCGGGCGGCGAATTGATAGCCTCCACCGCTTGGACCTGATCGCCCTTAAGATGGAAGATGGCGAAGTGGCCCGAGGCGGGATCTCCCCGGACCAGGGACTGGTCGGAATCGAAGTTGTAGCCAGCGATCTGGAGCTTGATGTCGTACTGGTCCGACCACTGCCAGGGGGTCTCCCCCGCTGGCGCGGGCCGCCCGGTGATGGCACAGGCGACCTGCTTAGCCTGTTCCAGGGCGTTGGGTACGCTCTCCATGCGGAAGTCACGACCGTAGATGGGCATGGGCCTCAGGGTCACGTCGCCGATGGCGAAGATGGCCGGGTCGGAGGTGCGGGCCTCCAGGTCGACGACCACGCCCCGGTTGACGGCCAGTCCGGCCTCCTGGGCGATCTCCTGGTTCGGGACAGCGCCCACGCCCACCAGGGCCAGGTCGCAGTCAATCACCCGGCCATCGGCCAGCTCCACGCCGGTCACCTTGCCGCCCTCGCCGCGGAAACCCGTGACCGAGGCCCCGGTCAGGAAGCGCACCCCGTGACCCTCATGGACCTGGCAGAAGAAGTTCGAAAGCACCTCGCCGGCCACCCGGGCCAGGATGCGGGGCTCGCGCTCGAGAACCACGGCGTCGGCGCCGAGGGCCCGGGCCGAAGCCGCGGCCTCCAGGCCGATGTAACCACCGCCCACCACCGCCATTGTCCTGCCGGGGCCCAGGGCGGCCTTCAGGGCTTCGGCGTCTGCGGCGGTGCGCAGTTCAAAAATCCCGTCGAGGTCCGCCCCGGGGATCGGCAGGCGGATCGGACGGGCTCCGGTGGCGAGAACGAGGACGTCGTAGGCGAGCTCCGACCCGTCCGAAAGGGCCAGGACCTTTCGGGCGCGGTCAATGCTGACGCCCCGCACCGAGGGCCGGAAATCGATCCGGTTTCCGGCGTAGAACTCAAGCGGCTTGAGGGCCAGGGACTCGGCGTCGGCCTCACCCTTCAGCCAGGCCTTGGACAGGGGCGGTCTCTGGTAGGGCGGAATGGGCTCCTCGCCCACGAGGGTGACCGCGCCGGCATGGCCATACTGGCGCAACAGTGCCGCCAGGGTCCCGCCAGCGTGGCCGGCACCGACGATCACGACATGGGCGTCTGCAGAGGTCATGTGGTCCAGATGCAGAAAAGTGACGGGGCCGTCAACTTACGGGATTCGGTGGGAGCCGCAGGACGGTCAGACGTCAGACCACCCGCTCCGCCATCATCTTCTTCACCTCGCCGATCGCCTTGGCGGGGTTGAGGCCCTTGGGGCAGACCTGGGCGCAGTTCATGATGGTGTGGCAGCGGTAGAGCTTGAACGGATCCTCGAGGGCATCGAGACGCTCGCCCGTGGCCTCGTCCCGGCTGTCGATCAGCCAGCGATAGGCATGCAGCAGGGTGGCGGGACCGAGGTAGCGGTCGCCGTTCCACCAGTAGCTGGGGCAGGAGGTCGAGCAGCAGGCGCACAGTATGCACTCATAGAGGCCATCCAGCTTTTCGCGATCCTCCGGGCTCTGGGACCATTCGGTCTGGGGCTCGGGGGTGGTGGTCTTGAGCCAGGGCTCGATCGAGGCGTACTGGGCATAGAAATGGGTCAGGTCGGGGACCAGGTCCTTGACCACCGGCATGTGCGGCAGGGGGCTGATCTGGCAGGTCGACCCATGCGCGTCTTCGTGGCCGTGGATACAGGCCAGGGTGTTGCGACCGCCGATATTCATGGCACACGACCCACAGACGCCCTCGCGGCAGGACCGCCGGAAGGTCAGGGTCGGGTCCATGGAGTTCTTGATGTGGATGAGCACGTCCAGGACCATGGGGCCGCAGGCAGCGACATCGACGTCATAGGTATCCCAACGCGGATTGCCGGTTCCCTCCGGGTCGTAGCGATAGATCCGGAAGGACTTCAGCGTCTTCGCGCCGGCGGGGGCCGGATAGTGGCGACCCTTCTGGACCCGGGAGTTCTTCGGCAGGGCGAGTTCGACCATTGGGCTCTTTCCTCGAATTCCGTCTGCAGGCCTGCGTCAGTACACCCGCGCCTTGGGCGGGATGGGCGCGATGTCGTTGGTCATGGTGTAGTCGTGCACGGGCCGGTAATCGATGACCACCTTGCCCGTGATGTCGTCCATCCAGGTCAGGGTGTGCTTCATCCAGTTGGCGTCATCCCGGTCGGGATGATCCTCGTGGGCGTGGGCACCGCGGCTCTCGGTGCGGTTGGCGGCCCCGGCGACGGTAACCACCGCCTGCACGACCAGGTTCTCGAACTCGAGGGTCTCGACGAGATCGGTGTTCCAGATCAGGCCCCGGTCGGACACCTTGATGTCCTTGCGCCGGTCCTGCACGGACTGCAGACGTTTCACGCCGGAAGCGAGGCTGTCGGCAGTGCGGAACACCGCGGCGTCCTCCTGCATGGCCTGCTGCATTTCCAGCCTCAGGGCGGCCGTGGTCGTCGAGCCGTCGGCGAACCTCAGCCGGTCGAAGCGAGCCAGGTGGCCGTCCGACATGGAGGGTTTCAGTTCAGGCTGGGTGGCTCCGGCCTTCAGGACGTCCGCCGCCCGCAGGGCCGCGGAACGACCGAAGACCACCAGGTCGATCAGGCTGTTGGAGCCCAGCCGGTTGGCGCCGTGGACCGAGACGCAGGCGGCCTCGCCAACGGACATCAGGCCCGGAACCACGCGGTCGGGATCGTCGCCCACCCGGGTGACCACTTCGGAGTAGAAGTTCGTGGGGATGCCGCCCATGTTGTAGTGCACGGTCGGCAGGACCGGGATGGGCTTCTTGGTCACGTCGACGCCGGCGAAGATCCGGGCGCTCTCGGAGATGCCCGGCAGGCGCTCGGCCAGGATCTTGGGATCCAGGTGGTCGAGGTGCAGGTGGATGTGATCCTTGTTCGGACCCACCCCGCGTCCCTCGCGGATCTCGATGGTCATGGCCCGGCTGACCATGTCGCGGGGCGCCAGGTCCTTCACGGTGGGCGCATAGCGCTCCATGAAGCGCTCGCCCTCGGAGTTGGTCAGGTAGCCGCCCTCGCCCCGGGCGCCCTCGGTGATCAGGCAGCCGGCGCCATAGAT
This sequence comes from uncultured Alphaproteobacteria bacterium, assembly GCA_903933475.1. Taxonomy (GTDB): domain Bacteria; phylum Pseudomonadota; class Alphaproteobacteria; order Caulobacterales; family Caulobacteraceae; genus Phenylobacterium. The sequence continues at coordinate 5,091 of CAIZKE010000360.1, forward strand.
GCCGGTGGGGTGGAACTGGACGAACTCCATGTCCTGCAACGGCAACCCGGCGCGCAGGGCCATGCCGCCACCGTCGCCGGTGCAGGTGTGCGCCGAGGTGCAGGAGAAATAGGCGCGACCGTAGCCGCCGGTGGCGAGGATCACGAGGTGGGCGCGGAAGCGGTGCAGCGTCCCATCGGCGAGGTTGAGCGCCACCACACCGCGGCACTCACCACCTTCCATGATGAGGTCGATGGCGAAGTATTCGATGAAGAACTCGGCTTCGTTCTTCAGCGACTGCTGGTAGAGCGTGTGCAACATCGCGTGGCCGGTGCGGTCTGCGGCGGCGCAGGTGCGCTGCGCGATGCCCTTGCCGTACTGCGTGGTCATGCCGCCGAAGGGGCGCTGGTAGATGCGTCCGTCAGGCGTGCGCGAGAACGGCACGCCGTAGTGCTCGAGCTCGATGACGGCGGCGGGCGCCTCCTTGCACATGAACTCGATGGCGTCCTGGTCGCCGAGCCAGTCCGACCCC
>CAIZKE010000361.1 GCA_903933475.1 uncultured Alphaproteobacteria bacterium
GCTGACGCCCCAAGATTCGTCGGGGCCCCGGAGTTCTTGCACACGTGCTCAGGCGGCACTTTTTCCTCGTCCTCGCGGTCGGCGTCGTGTTGCTTATGCTGGTGGCGGGCGGGCTGAAGGTCCTGTCCCCCGGCAAGGCGACCCAGGTCGGCGGCCCCGGAGGCCCCGGAGGTCCCGGTCGCTCGCGCGGCGAGGTCCCGCAGGTTTCCCTTGTCAGCCCGGTCACCCGCGTCTTCACAGAGCGGCTCGAACTGCTGGGCGTTGCAAAGGGCCGCCAGTCCGTGACCCTGTCGGCAGCCACCACCCAACTGGTAAGCCGGGTCCTCTTCTCGCCGGGCCAGAGCGTTGCGAAGGGCCAGGTCCTCGTCGAACTCAAGACCACGGAACAGGACGCAGCCCTCGCCCAGGCCCGGGCCCGCGAGGTGCAGGCCCGCCGGGCCTTTGAACGCTGGCAGGCCCTCAGCGATCAGGGCTATGCGTCAGCCGCCGCGGTAGACCAGTACGAGGCGGCCTGGAAGAGCACTCGCGCCGATGTGGGCGCCGCAGAAGCCCGCCTGGGTGACCGGGTTATTCGTGCGCCCTTCGCCGGGGTGGTCGGGCTCTCCGACATCGCCCCCGGCGCGGTGATTAGTCCGGGGGCGGCGATCGTGACCCTGGATGATCTCTCTGCCCTCCGGGTGGACTTCCAGGTGCCCGATCGTTTCCTGTCCTCGGTGAGGGAGGGGCAGGCCCTTACGGCCACGGTGGACGCCTGGCCTGACGCCCGGTTCAACGGCCGTGTCCTTCGCCTCGACACCCGCATCGATGAGCGGACCCGGGCCCTCACCGCCCGGTCCGAGTTCACAAGCTCGGAAGGGTTGCTCAAGCCTGGCATGATGCTGCGGGTGGGCGTTACCCAGGGCGTCCGTACGGCGCTGGCCCTGCCGGAATCCGCCGTGGCCGTCCAGGGCGACGGTGCCTCGGTCTTCGTCGCTGTCCAGGAGGACGGGCGCATGACGGTGCAGCAGAGGCCTGTGGTCGCCGGCCTGAGGCAGGATGGCTGGGTCGAGATCCTTGAAGGTGTGACGACAGCAGACCGAGTGGTGGCCGACGGCCTGAACCGTATCCAGTCCGGCCAGCCGGTCCGACCCGCCGGCTCCGCCCCTCCGGGAGGCGCCGCCCCGCGCCGGGCCGGATGACGATCTCAGACCTCTCCGTCCGCCGCCCGGTCTTTGCGGCGGTCGGGGCTATCCTGCTTTGCGTCGTGGGCCTGGCCAGCTACCTGTCCCTGGCGGTCCGCGAGCTTCCGAGCGTCGATCCGCCGACGGTCAGCGTCTCTACCAGCTACCGTGGAGCGTCGGCCGAGGTGGTCGAGGAGCGCATCACCCAGGTGATCGAGCGCCAGGTCTCCGGCATCCAGGGCATTGACCGGGTGAACTCTTCCTCGCGGGACGGGGGAAGCCGGATCTCCATCTCCTTCACCCTTGACCGGAACCTGGACGACGCGGCCAACGACGTGCGGGACGCTGTCAGCCGGGTCACTCCCCTGCTGCCCGACCAGGCCGACCCGCCACAGATCGCCAAGGCGAACGCTGACGATTCGCCGATCATGTTCATCAGCCTGACCTCGACGGCGCTGAACCGGCTGGAGCTTACGGACTACGCCAACCGCTACCTGGTCGAGCGCCTCTCCACCGTACCCGGCGTGGCCCAGGTGGGGGTGGGCGGCGCGCAGATCTACGCCATGCGCATCTGGCTGGATCCAATGGCCATGGCCGCCCGAGGGGTGACTGTGGATGACGTGGAGTCCGCGCTCCGGGCCCAGAACCTCGAGCTTCCCGCCGGCTCCCTTGAGGCCCCCACCAAGGACTTCACCATCCGCGTGGCCCGCGGCTATTCGACTCCAGCGGACTTCGCCCAGCTGCCGGTTACAGCATCGGGTGCGAGCCGCGCGCCCCCCTCAGCAGCGGGGCAACAGGGCGCCCTTGGCTCCTCGGCTGCCGCCGCCGGGACGGCGGCGTCTCCCCTGTCTGCAGCGGCCAGCGCCGCAAACCCGAACGCCTACGTGCTGCGCCTTGGCGACATCGCCCGCATCGAAGAAGGTCCCGACGAGCGTCGGCGGCTCTTCAGGTCGAATGGAAACGACCAGGTGGGCCTGGCCATCACCCGCCAGTCCCAGGCCAACGATCTCGAGATCTCTGATGGAATCCGGGAACAGATCCAGCAGATCAACCGCAGCCTGCCGCCGGGCACGAAGATGGCGGTGGCCGTGGACTTCACCACCTTCACCCGCCATGCCCTTCAGGAGGTCTGGGTCACCATGGGCATGGCCCTGGCCCTCGTGGCCCTGGTGAACCTGCTCTTCCTTGGGTCCTGGAGGGCGGCCGTCGTGCCGTCGGTGGTGGCACCCATCTGCATCCTCGCCACGTTCATTGTCCTCGCGGCCCTGGGCTTCTCGGTGAACCTGCTGACCCTGCTCGCCCTTGTGCTGGCCATCGGCCTGGTCGTCGACGACGCCATCGTGGTGGTCGAGAACATCCAGAGGCGGATCGACGAGGGCGAACCCCCGCTGGTCGCAGCCCAGAGGGGTGCTGCGCAGGTGTTCTTCGCCGTGGTCGCAACCACCGTAGTCCTGGTCTCGGTCTTTGCGCCCCTGATGTTCATGCCGGGCTTCACCGGCCGGCTGTTCGTCGAGCTCGCTGTGTCCGTGGCCGCGGCAGTGGTCTTCTCGGCGATCCTCGCCCTAAGCCTGTCCCCCATGCTGGGGTCGCTGCTGTTGCGCCCGGCGCGCACGGGCGGCCCTGTGACCCGGGCGGTCAACGCGATGATGGACGCCGTAAAGGCCTCCTACCAGGCCTCGCTGGAGGCCCTGTTGGCGCCCAAGCGGATGTTCACCTCGTCCATTTCGGCCGGCGTGGTGATCGTTGTCTTCGGCCTTATCGCCGGCGGCCTCGCCTTCGTCATCCCCAAGGAGCTTGTGCCTACAGAGGACCGGGGCCGGGTGGACATTTCGATCCAGGGCCCTGAAGGCGCGGGTTACGACTACATCCTTCCGGCTTCCCAGGCCGTGGAGAAGCGGCTGCTCGGGCTTCTCAAGGAAGGTGTGATCGAGCGTTACACATTGAGTGTGCCGAGCTTCGGACGCAGTCAGTTCAGCTCGGGCGGCGGCACTGCCGGCCTTCCCGACACCCGCGAACACAAGATTTCTTCGCAGGAACTCGCCGCCCAGCTCAACCGGGAGTACTCGGGCATCACCTCGGCGCGGGTCATCGCCTCCGTCCGCCCCTCGATCCAGCGCGGCGGTGGTGGGGGGGGTGGCTCCAGCGTCAACATCATTGTGGTGGGGGACGAGTACCCGCAGATCGCGCGCGCTATCCAGCCCCTGATGGCGGCGGCTCGCACCAATCCGGGCCTTGCCCGCCCGCGTCTCGACTATGAGCCGACTTCGCCCCGCTTGCTCGTGGAACTGGACCGGGAGAAGGCTGCCCAGCTTGGCGTCTCGGCACAGGCTGTCGGCCGGGCCCTCGAGACCTTTTTCGGATCCCGGAAGTCCACAACCTACGTCAAGGGCGGACAGGAGTACGACGTCATTCTGCAGGCCGACCGCCCCCAGCGCATGAACGAGGCCGATCTCAGGAATGTCTATGTCCGTGCCGCCTCCGGGGCCACGGTGCCCCTTTCGGCGGTCGTCACGACGAAGATCCGGGGCGATACCCCAAGTCGAGACCGAGTGGATCGGCTCCGGGCCATCACCCTCTCAGTACAGCTTAATCCCGGCTACACGGTAGGCGAGGCCGTATCCTTCTTCCAGGCCGAGATCGACAAGCGTCCTGGCACGACGGTCAAGTGGGGCGGCCTTGCGCGAGATTACCTGGAGGGTGGGGCCGCAGTGTACGGTGCCCTGGGTCTGGCCCTGATCCTGGTTTTCCTCGTTCTCGCCGCCCAGTTCGAAAGCTGGATCCATCCGCTGGTCATCATGCTGACCGTACCCGTAGCGGCCCTTGGGGGCCTCTTTGGCCTCCTGATCAGCGGCTCGACCCTGAATACCTACAGCCAAATCGGCTTGATCATGCTGGTGGGCATAGCCGCCAAGAACGGCATCCTTATCGTCGAGTTTGCTAATCAATTGCGGGACGAAGGGCGTTCGGTCCGTGAGGCGGTGATCGAGAGCTCCGTGATCCGCTTGCGGCCCATCGTCATGACCTCCATCGCAGCTGCGGCGGGTGCTGTGCCCCTCATACTTTGGGGCGGGGCGGGGGGTGAGTCCCGGCGGACAATCGGTGTGGTGATCTTCTTCGGGGCGATTATCTCGACCCTGCTGACGGTCTTCCTCGTACCGGTGTTCTACACCTTGCTGGCCCGCTTTACGCAGCCATCACAGACACGGGCGCGGCGCATCGAGGCCTTCGAGGCCGCCGAAACAGCGTCGCCGGCGGAGTAAGGCTCTAGTTCGCCGGGCTGGTATTGACCTTGAGCCAGGCGATCAGTGCGACCCTGTCCTCGGGCTTCTTCATTCCGATGTAGGACATCTTGGTGCCTTCGACGAGGCCGCGGGGGTTCTCGATCCACTTGTCGAGGGTAGCCAGGTCCCAGGTCAGACCGGAGGCCTTGAGCTCTTCGGAGTACTTGAACCCGGCGGAATAAGCTGCCTTGGCCCCGACCGTTCCCCAGAGGTTGGGTCCCGTCATGTTACCCCCCCCTTTCACGTAGGTATGACAGGAGCGGCACATGGCGTAGAGGGCCTCGCCCTTGGCCAGGTCCGCGCTGCGGTAGGGCTCCGGCATGTCCGCCAGCAGGGCCGCCTTCTGCACGTCCGTCAGCAGCGCAGCCGGGGCTTCGGTCGCTTCGGAGTCATCCCCATCCGGCGCTTCGGACTTGCCGCAGGCGGCCAGTGACAGGCCCACGAGGAACAGGATGGCCGCCAGAGGACGGGATGCAAGCGGACGGGAGGCGGGGGGACGGGCGGGGGACATGGGCGACTCCGGAAAGGCGAAAATCCATGGTGCCGGCTACAGGAATCGAACCCGTGACCTTCGGTTTACAAAACCGCTGCTCTACCAGCTGAGCTAAGCCGGCCCGGGCGCTCCGATGCCACGTGTCGCCCGAACTTCCAAGTGCCCAATGGTCAGAACTGGTCGACAGGCGGGCTTCCTTCATCGGCCGCAACTGGCCTGCATGCGCCGTTGATCCTAGTGTCGCCCTGCGGGCAGGAAACCGCCGTCCCGAAGCCCGCCGGAGTCCACCATGTCCGACCTCGTCTTACTGCGCCTCGAGACCCGCCCCAAGGGAAGGGTTGCCTTCGTGACCCTCAACCGTCCCGATCGCCTCAACGCCATGAACTCGGAGCTCATGGAGGCCTTCGTGGAGATCCTGGTCCGCCTGTCGGCGGACCCTCAGCTTCGGGCGCTTGTCCTCACCGGGGCGGGAGACAAGGCCTTCATCGGGGGCGCCGACATCCAGGAGATGGCGGGTTTCGCCGATCCGGCGGCGGCCCGGAAGTTCATCAGCCAGGTCCACGCCTGCTGCGAGGCCGTCAGGGCGCTGCCGGTTCCGGTCATAGCGAGGATCAATGGCTACACCTTCGGCGCGGGCCTTGAGCTGGCCGCCGCCTGTGATGTCCGCGTCGGAGCGGAGACGGCAGTCTTTGGCATGCCGGAGGTCCGGCTTGGCATTCCTTCTGTCGTTGAGGCTGCCCTGCTGCCGCAGCTGATTGGCTGGGGACGAACCCGGGAATTGCTCCTCTTTGGCGAGAACTTCACGGCGTCCGACGCCCTGGCCTGGGGGTTCCTGGAGAAGCTGGCAGCCCCGGACCAGCTGGATGCAGCCGTGGAGGTCTGGCTGGAGTCGCTTTGGCGCTGTACGCCCGAAGCCGTCCGGTCACAGAAGCGGCTTATCCGGGCCTGGGAAGACCTTCCCCTTCGCGCGGCGATTGCAGCCGGGATCGACGCCTTCGAGGCCGCTGTCGCGGGCGGAGAGCCCGCCGTCGCCATGGCGGAATTCCTGGAGGCCCGGCAGCGCGCGAAGGCCATCTCCTGAGCGGGCGTGAAGGGGTGCGGAAGTCGCCCCTTTGGCATGTGGGCACGGCGCCCTATAAGCCGCCCCTCCAAAGTCTCCTCATTTCGAGCTTCGCATGACCCGCATCCTCATCACCTCGGCCTTGCCCTACATCAACGGGATCAAGCACCTGGGGACCCTGGCGGGATCCATGCTGCCGGCGGATGTCTTCGCCCGGTTCAAGCGGGCCCAGGGACATGAGACCCTCTTCATCTGTGCCACCGACGAGCACGGTACCCCCACCGAGCTGGCAGCAGCCGAAGCGGGCATGGACCCGGCGAGCTTCTGCCGGCAGCAGCACGAGGTGCAGTCGGACCTCGCTGCGCGGTTCGGCCTGTCCTGGGAACACTTCGGTCGGTCCTCCTCCTCCCAGAACCGGCAGATGACCCAGGCGATGGCGCGCCAGCTCTGGGAGAACGGCTTCCTCGAGGAGCGCGTCACCCAGCAGGTCTACTCCAACGCCGACCGCCGCTTCCTGCCGGACCGCTATGTCATCGGGACCTGCCCGCACTGTGGCTACGCCGCCGCCCGGGGCGACCAGTGCGAGAACTGCACCCGGGTGCTGGACCCTGCCGACCTCCTGAAACCGCGCTCGGCGGTCTCGGGTTCCGAAGACATCGAGATCCGGCCCTCCAAGCACCTCTTCCTGAGGCAGAGCCTGTTCGCCGAACGGCTCCGCGCCTGGATTGAGGGAAAGAAGGCGACCTGGCCCCTGTTGGTCACCTCCATCGCCCTGAAGTGGCTGGACGAGGGCTTGCAGGACCGGGGGATTACACGTGACCTTGAGTGGGGCGTGCCGGTCAACGCAGAGGCCTGGGGGCCCAACCCCGACGGTCTCAGGCCGGATATCGAGGGCCTGAAGGGCAAGGTTTTCTACGTCTGGTTTGACGCCCCCATCGAGTACATCGGCGCGACCCGGGAGTGGGCAGACGCGACCGGAGGCGACTGGGAGCGCTGGTGGCAGGGCGAAGCCGCCGCGGACGTCACCTATGTCCAGTTCATGGGCAAGGACAACGTGCCCTTCCACACGGTGGGCTTTCCCTGCACCCTGATCGGGGTGAACGAGCGACTGGGCCCAGACGGTGCCTGGACGCCCGCCTCGAATGCGCCCTGGAAGCTGGTCGACCGGCTCAAGGGCTTCAACTGGCTGGACTATTACGGCGGCCGGTTCTCGACGTCGCAGCAGCGCGGCGTCTTCATGGACCAGGCCCTGGAGCTCCTGCCGGCGGATTACTGGCGCTGGTGGATCACGGCCAACGCGCCGGAGGGCTCGGACGCCAGCTTCGTCTGGGAGCAGTTCCAGGCCCAGGTCAACGCCGACCTCGCCGACGTGTTCGGGAACTTCGTCAACCGCATCCTGCGCTTCACCGAGAGCCGCTTCGAGGGGAAGGTCCCTGAGGGCGGGGAGGATGGGCCGCTTGAGGCCCGGCTTCGCGTGGATATCGCCGAGAAGCTTGGCGAGTTGACCACCCAGCTCGAGGCCATCGAGATGCGTAAGTCTGCCCAGGCCCTGCGCCAGCTCTGGGTGCTGGGGAACCAGTACCTGACCGAGGCGGCGCCCTGGACGGCGGTCAAGACGGATCGGGACCGCGCCGCAGTGGCGGTGAGGATGGGGCTCAACCTGGTCGCCCTGTTTGCCAGGGTGTCGCGCCCCTTCATCCCCTACACTTGCGAGGTCGTCGCCGAGGCCGTGGGTGAAGGGTCGAGTTCCGCCTGGCCCGACGCGTCGGGAGCTCTGAACCTCCTGCCCGTCGGTCGCGAAGTCAAGGCACCCGAGGTCCTGTTCCGCAAGATCGAGGCCGAACAGGTCGAGGCCTGGCGGGCCCGATTCGGCGGGCCGGAAGCCGACTGAGCTATCGCCCTGTCAGCGCCTCCCGGCTTGCCTCTTCCTTAGGGCTGATATCAACGACGTCAGGGGCTGCAGCATTGTAGGCAGGGGTCTGCCCAAGGTCGATCACGACGCTGCGGTGGCCCTGCCAGATCATGTGCAGGGCGACATAGAAGACGATGACCAGGCCCGCAAAGCCCAGCCACCGATGCCGCTGCAGAAGGCTGGCGATCCAGGTGGCGGCGATGCCCATCAAGGCGATGGAAAGTACAAGGCCCACCACCAGGACCCAGACGTGCTCGCGGGCGGCACCAGCCACCGCAAGGACGTTGTCCAGCGACATGGCGACGTCCGCCAGCAGGATTTGTGTCATGGCCTGGCGCATGGTCTTCGCGCGCGGGGTCGTGGTGGGCTCGCCCTCGAACTCGACGCCCGTCGCTTCCTCCAGGGCCTCTGCAGCCTCTGCGGCCTCGGCCTCATGCCCCTCGCGAAGCTCGCGCCACATCTTCCAGCACACCCAGAGCAACAGAATGCCGCCGGCGAGGAGCAGGCCGATCAGTTGCAGCAGCTGCACGGTGACCACGGCCAGGCCCAGGCGCAGGACCACGGCGGCTATCAGGCCGTAGAGGATGGCCTTGCGTCGCTGTGCTGCCGGCAGGCCAGCGGCAGCGAGGCCGACAGCGACAGCGTTGTCCCCAGCCAGGGCCAGGTCGATCATGATGACCTGCGCCAGGGCGATCAGGGCGTCGGCGGAGGGAAGTGCAATGTCCAGCATGCCCTCTTTTGGCGCGGTGCGGGCCCGTGGGCAACCTCGCTATGCTTGCGGCGGCAGGGTGCAGGCGGCAAGTTGGGAAAAGCCAAATAAGGACGCCCCCAATGACCCGGATACTGACCCCGCCGGAGCCGATCCTCGAGCCCGACCTGCCGATCATCGATCCGCACCATCACCTCTGGGACCGGCCCGGTGCCCGGGGCATCGACCTGCCGCCACCATCCCACCCCTTCGAGGCCGTGGTCCGCCTCTCGCCCCGCTACCTCTTCGACGAACTGCTGGCGGACATGACCAGCGGGCACAAGGTCGTCGCAACGGTCTACATGGAGTGCGGTGCCATGTACCGGCGCAGCGCTGAGCCGGCCTTCCGGCCCGTGGGCGAGACGGAGTTCGTCAATGGCGTCGCCGCCATGTCGGCGAGCGGGATCTACGGCGATGTCCGGGCCTGCGCGGCAATCGTGGGTCATGTGGACCTGACTCTCGGTGCCGCAGCGCGGGGTGTACTCGAGGCCCACATGGCGGCCAGCCCGCGGTTCCGGGGCATACGCCATGCCGCCGCCTCGGACGCAGACCCGGCGGTCCTGGGGCCGCTTGCGGGACGCCCCCCCGGCCTCTACCGGGACACCCGCTTCCGCGAGGGGTTCGCCCAGCTGGCACCTCTGGGCCTGTCCTTTGACGCCTGGCTCCTGGAGCCGCAGCTGGACGACCTCATCGATCTGGCCCGCGCTTTTCCGGACACGCAGATCATTGTCGACCACGTGGGTACGCCCCTTGGCCTGGGCGTCTATGCGGGGCGTCGCGAGGAACGTTTTGCAACCTGGCGGGAGAAGATCGGTGCCCTTGCGGCGCTGCCCAATGTGGCCTGCAAGGTCGGCGGTCTGGCCATGGCCTTTCCAGCCTTTCCCTCCTTCCTCTCCGATCCGCCGGCGTCCTCGGAACAGCTGGCGCGGGAATGGCGGCCCTATGTGGCGGCCTGCATCGAGGCCTTCGGGACGGACCGCTGCATGTTCGAGAGTAATTTCCCGGTCGACCTGGGATCCTGCGACTACCGGACCCTCTGGAACGCCTTCAAGCGCCTGGCGTCAGGAGCGTCTGAAACCGAGAAGACCGCGCTCTTCTCGGGGACTGCGCAGAGCATCTACCGGGTCGATCTGGCCTGATCCGCCTCGGGGCCTTGTCCCGGGACGCGTCCGACATCACAGTAGAGTTCAACATAAAGGGGAGAAAACCATGGCGATCGATTTCGAGATTCCGGAAGACGCAAAGGCCATGCGCGAGCGGGTGCGGCGCTGGGTGCACGAGGAGTGCATCCCGGCTGAGAAGCGGCTCTTGGACCGGGAGTCCTTCAAGCTGGTGCTTGCCGAACTGCGGGCCAAGGCCAGGTCCCAGGGCCTGTGGACCCCCTTCATCCCCAAGGAGCATGGCGGCATGGGCCTGGGCCCGCTTGCCAACGCCCTGGTCCAAATGGAGCTGGGCGAAAGCCATCTGGGTGCCCTGTCGATGAACAGCCAGGGGCCTGATGACGCCACCATGCTGACCTTGCTGGCGCACGGTACCGACTTCCAGAAGGAGAAGTACCTCAAGCCCCTCCTGAATGGCGAGAAGCGCGTCTGCTATTCCATGACGGAGAAGGCCGCCGGCGCCGACGCCACGGGCATGCAGACCCGGGCGGTGAAGGACGGCAAGGGCAACTACGTCCTGAACGGCGAGAAGTGGTTCTCCTCGGCCGCCAGCGCCGCCGACCTCGCCCTGGTCATGGCCATGACGGATCCCGAGGCTCCGCGCCACCAGCGCTACTCCACCTTCATCGTCGAACTGCCGAACCCCGGTTACATCATCAAGCGCGACATCCAGACCATGGCGGTGGAAGGCCCGCTCTCGCACATCATGGGCGGCGGCCACTCCGAGATCGACATCAAGGATCTGGTGGTCCCGGCGGAGAACCTGCTGGGCGGCGAGGGCAATGGCTTCAACATGGGCCAGCACCGTCTTGCCTACGGCCGCCTGCGGCACGGCATGCACAATGTGGCCCTGGCCCAGCGGGCTCTCGACCTGGCGGTCAAGCACGTGACATCGCGCGAGACCTTCGGTCAGAAGCTCTCCAAGCGGCAGGGGGTCCAGTGGATGCTGGCCGATTGTGCGAGCGAGCTCTACATGGCCCGCCTCATGCTTCTCCACATCGCCTACAAGGCCGAGAAGGGCATGGACCTGCGGCAGGAGAACTCCATCGCCAAGGTCTTCCTGGCAAACATGGTGCACAAGGTGGTGGACACCGCCATCCAGTTGCACGGCGCGCTGGGCTACAGCCGCGATACGCCTCTTGCGGCCTGGTACACCCACATCCGCTCGCAGCGGCTAGTGGACGGGCCGGATGAGGTGCACCGCTGGACCACCGGCCGCAACGTCATCCGCGCCTTCGAGCGGGACGGCACCACGGCGGCGGCGGCGGGCGGGGACCTGCTCTGACGATCGGGCTCAGCGGCGGGGGCGGGCGGCTTCGTAGAGGGCCACCGCCGCCGCCGCGGCCACGTTGAGACTTTCGAAGCCCCCCGGCATGGGGATGCGAGCGGTTTCGTCGCAATGTTCGGCCACCAGCCGGCGCACGCCTTCGCCCTCCGAGCCGAGGACCAGAACGACCGGGCCGCCATCCAGCACCTCCGACAGGTCGCGCGCCGCCCCGCCATCTAGGCCAATAGCCCGCCATCCGAGGTCCGAGAGCCGCTCCAGAGCCCTGGACAGGTTCACCGTCCGGGCCACGGGCAGGATATCGACGGCGCCAGCGGCGGCCTTGGCCAGGGCACCAGACAGGCGGGGTGCCCGGCGGTCCTGCAGGATCAGCCCCTTCGCCCCGAAAGCGGCTGCGGACCTCAGTATCGCCCCGACATTCCCAGGATCCGTGACCTGGTCCAGCATCAGCAGGACCGCGCCGGGCTCTGCAGTGAATTCCTCGAGATCGACGGACTCGGGTTCGGGCCCCTCCAGGGCCAGGCCCTGGTGAGCGGCACCCGCTGGCAGGATCCGCGCCAGGGCCGGGCCGTCCATGACCTCCAGGGGTGTCAACACACCGAATCGGCGCTCGAGTTCCAGGGCCCGTTCCGCAGTCGCCAGGATCCGGCGCGGCGTGGGGCGTCCGGGGTTGGACAGGGCCGCCTCCACGGCGTGCACCCCCCAGATCCACTCTCCGGAAGTCGCCTGAAACCGGGGTTTTCCCGACCCCGCGGACCCGGAAGTTACAGGCGGTCCGCGGCGCTTCCGGCCTGCGTTGCGTTCGGGTTGCGAGGCCACTATAAGACGCGCTCCAATTTGAGGGCCGGACTTTTCCGGGTCTTGATAGGATGTCCGGCGCGCTGGGGGAATGTCCCGAGTGGCAAAGGGGGGGGACTGTAAATCCCCTGGCGTAAGCCTTCGTAGGTTCGAGTCCTACTTCCCCCACCACGCTCCGGAGCTGAACCTAAGTCGAGGAGGCTCGCAGGAGCGTCGCCCAATTGCGGGTATAGCACAATGGTAGTGCAGCAGCCTTCCAAGCTGAGGATGCGGGTTCGATTCCCGCTACCCGCTCCAACCCTCTAGACCACCCGGCAGGACCCCATGGCCAAAGAGAAATTCGAACGCAACAAGCCGCACTGCAACATTGGCACGATTGGCCATGTTGACCACGGCAAGACGACGCTGACGGCTGCGATCACGATGACGCTTGCGAAGTCGGGTGGTGCGACGGCGAAGAAGTATGACGAGATTGACGCGGCTCCTGAGGAGAAGGCGCGTGGGATCACGATCAACACGGCGCACGTGGAGTATGAGACGGCGAACCGTCACTATGCGCACGTGGACTGCCCCGGGCACGCGGACTACGTGAAGAACATGATCACGGGTGCGGCTCAGATGGACGGTGCGATCCTTGTGGTGAGTGCTGCGGACGGCCCGATGCCCCAGACTCGCGAGCACATCCTCCTGGCTCGCCAGGTGGGGGTTCCGGCCCTGGTGGTCTACATGAACAAGGTCGACCTCGTGGATGACGAGGAGCTTCTGGAGCTTGTGGAGATGGAGGTTCGCGAACTTCTGTCTTCGTACAACTTCCCGGGTGATGACATTCCGATCGTGAAGGGCTCTGCGAAGGTTGCCCTTGATGGTGGGGATCCGATCATTGGCGAGAACTCGATCCTGGAGCTGATGACGCAGGTGGATGCGTATATTCCGCAGCCTGAGCGTCCTGTGGATCTTCCGTTCCTGATGCCTGTGGAGGACGTGTTCTCGATTTCTGGCCGCGGCACGGTTGTGACGGGTCGGATTGAGAAGGGCATTGTGAAGGTTGGCGAGGAAGTCGAGATCGTTGGCATCCGTCCTGTTCAGAAGACGGTTTGCACGGGTGTCGAGATGTTCCGCAAGCTTCTGGACCAGGGCCAGGCTGGCGACAACGTGGGCGTGCTCCTGCGGGGTACGAAGCGCGAGGATGTTGAGCGTGGGCAGGTTCTCTGCAAGCCGGGCTCGATCACGCCGCACACGAAGTTTGTGGCGGAGGCCTATATCCTGACGAAGGAGGAGGGCGGTCGTCACACGCCGTTCTTCACGAACTATCGTCCTCAGTTTTACTTCCGGACGACGGACGTGACGGGGATTGTTCGCCTGAAGGAAGGCGTTGAGATGATCATGCCTGGCGACAATGTGGAGCTGGACGTTGAGCTGATCACGCCGATCGCGATGGACCAGGGTCTTCGGTTCGCCATCCGCGAGGGTGGACGTACGGTGGGCGCTGGCGTGGTCTCCAGGATCGTCGAGTAGGACGCACCTGTCCCCTGGCCTGGCCAGGAAAAATCAGGGGCCGCGGAGATCACTCTCCGCGGCCCCTTTTCTATGCGCCATGAGGCATGGCGGCCGTTTAGCGGATCTGACGAACGGAGCTGATCGCCTCGCCCATTCCGAACCTTTGGAGATCGGGCACATCCCGGTCGAAGACCTGGCAGCGTCCGCGGAAGTTTGCGTCTGTGCAGACCTCCCAGGCCCCACCCCCGACGATCCTGAGGCTATGTGCCGTGTCGTTGAACTGCCTCGGCAGGTTCGAGTACTCCGAGCGGGCTTCGAAGCCGCCGCCGCCGAAGTTCACGGTTGGGAACATGACCAGGGTCGAAGGTCGGTAACCACCGCCGTTTCCGCCGCCCCAGGGCGGAGGTGGGGGCGGGGGAGGGTTGGTTGGATAGCCGCCACCCTGGCTGTCCGTCGGACGCAGGGAGCTGACGGCGAAGCCGAGGCCGTAGCGACGCAGGTCCGGAACATCACGGTCAAGAATCTGGCAGTTTCCGCGGAAGTTGGCGTCCGAGCATACCTCCCAGCCGGTTCGGCCGACGACTCGCAGGCTCAGGGCCTTGTCATTGAAGTAGGCGGGGAGGTTCGAGTACTCCCGGTTCGTGTCGAAGGCCTGGCCGCTGAAGTTCAGGCCGGAGAACAGGGTGGCCTGGGCCTGGGTGTAGGGCGGTCGACCGCCATTCGTCCCCCCGTTCCACCCGCCACCGGAATTCCCCCCGGACCGGCACTCGAGGCGCCCGTTAAGGTTGGTGATGTAGGTGCAGTTTCCAACCCTCAGGCTGGTGTTGTTCCAGCGCCCATACCTGTCCTGGCACTGGGCGGTGACAATGGCGTTGGGGCCATACCCCACCGTTGAGACGTTCCTGCAGGTCTGCCAGTAGTCACCGGTCGGCGGCGGGGCACCGCGCTCCTGCGCGACTGCGGCCCCGGAGGTGACGCTGAACGCCAGTATGGCGGCGGCGATGAGGCCCGGTAGGCGCATCATTGTGTCTTCTCCCTGATTTCGGGCGCGGCGCTTCAGGCCGAGCGCGCGCATCCTTCAACGACTGGGAGCGCGTAGGCAAGACCGCGCGCCCCTTGCTCAGCAGGGGAGGCGCTGCTAAACGAGCCGGCTCCGGAGAACCGGGCCCGGCAAGGGTCCGGTCCCGGCGTGTCCGCGCCCCTCGGGGTCGGAGCACAGGAGTGTAGCTCAGCTGGTAGAGCATCGGTCTCCAAAACCGAGGGCCGGGGGTTCGAGTCCCTCCACTCCTGCCACGGGCTGATTATGTAGGGTTCGGGCCCAAGGGGTCCGGGCAAACAAAGAGAGAGAGTTACGGAACGGCCATGGCCAGGAACAAGGGCTCCAAGCCTCAGGCGATGAAGGAGCGCGCAGCGAGAACCGCTGCGGCTGTCGCGCCGAATTCCGCCCTGGCCACAGGGCCGGTGGGTGCGCCCAAAAAGCGCGTCGGCGTCCTTCAGTTCATGCGTGAGGTACGCGCCGAGGCGCGGCGGATCACCTGGACCACGCCGAGGGAGACCTGGATCACCTCGGTCTTCGTCGGCATCATGGTTGTGCTGGCGGCGGTCTTCCTACAGTTGGTGGACCTGTTCCTCGGCTGGAGCCTCTCGCTCATTCTCAAGTTCGCAAACGGGGGTTGAGTCTGGTCATGAACACCGAGGCGCCCGTAGCGGCAAATCCACGTCACAAGTGGTACATCGTCCACGCCTATTCCAACTTCGAGAAGAAGGTGGCGGACGCGATCCGCGAGCAGGCCCGCACACAGGGCCTTGAGGACAGGTTTTCCGACATCCTCGTGCCGACAGAGGACGTGGTGGAGATTCGCCGCGGACGGAAGGTCAATGCCGAACGCAAGTTCTTCCCTGGCTATGTCCTGGTGAAGATGGAGCTGACGGATGAGGCGTACCACCTGATCAAGAATACACCCAAGGTCACGGGCTTCCTGGGCAGCCAGAACAAGCCCCAGCCAGTGTCCGAGCGAGAGGTCGCCCGGATCATCGGCGCCATCGAGGAAGGTGTCGAGCGGCCAAAGCCGACCATCACCTTCGAGATCGGCGAGACCGTTCGAGTCACAGACGGCCCCTTCGCCAGCTTCAATGGCTCGGTGGAACAGGTCGACGAGGATCGCGCTCGCCTGCGCGTGACGGTGTCCATCTTCGGACGCGCCACGCCGGTCGAGCTCGAATACGGTCAGGTCGAGAAAGTCGCCTGACCGAAACCCGTCCCCGGGCTTCCGGCCAGGGGACTTCAAATCCGTGGGAGGGGAAGCAGGTCTGACCCCGCACCACGGCTCAACCGACCGGGCGTCCGGTCAAAGAGGAGAAGATGGCCAAGAAAATTCTGGGCTATATCAAGCTGCAGGTACCCGCTGGTGCCGCTACGCCCTCGCCGCCCATCGGGCCGGCCCTGGGCCAGCGCGGCGTCAACATCATGGGCTTCTGCAAGGAGTTCAACGCCCGCACCGAGAAGGAAGTCAAGGGCACGCCCCTGCCGACCATCATCACGGTCTACCAGGACAAGTCCTTCACCTTCATCACCAAGACGCCTCCGGCGACGCACTTCATCAAGGAGGCCCTGGGCATTAAGTCCGGGTCGAAGGCCCCTGGCCGCGATGTCGCCGGCAGCATTTCCCGCACCCAGCTGCGGGATATCGCCGAGAAGAAGATGAAGGACCTGAACGCCATCGATATGGAGGCGGCCGCGCGCATCATCGAGGGCTCCGCCCGTTCGATGGGCCTTGAGATTGTGGAGGGCTGACGAATGAGCACCCAGACCAAGCGCAACAAGGCCTGGACGGGCGACCGCCTGGCCTCCCATCCGGTCGACGCGGCCATCCGGCTCGTCAAGGAAAACGCCACGGCCAAGTTTGACGAGAGTATTGAGATCGCCGTCAACCTGGGCGTGGATCCCCGTCACGCCGACCAGCAGGTCCGCGGAGTCGTCAACCTGCCCTCCGGAACTGGCCGCGACGTTCGTGTCGCTGTCATCGCCCGCGACGCCAAGGCCGATGAGGCCACGGCCGCTGGCGCCGACATCGTGGGCGCTGAGGAGCTCGTCGAGCGCATTCAGGGCGGCTTCATGGAGTTCGACCGGGTGATCGCCACCCCCGACATGATGGCCCTCGTGGGTCGTCTGGGTAAGGTCCTGGGCCCCCGCGGCCTGATGCCGAACCCGCGGGTAGGTACGGTGACCCCCAACGTGGGCCAGGCTGTGAAGGACGCGAAGGGCGGAGCTATCGAGTTCCGCACCGAGAAGACCGGCATCATCCACGCCGGTATCGGCAAGGCCAGTTTCACCGACGAGCAGATCGCCGCGAACGTGCACGCCCTGGTCGACGCCCTGAACAAGGCCAAGCCCTCGGGTGCCAAGGGCACCTATATCAAGAAGATCAGCCTGTCCTCGACCATGGGGCCGGGTTTCCGGGTCGACACCGGCTCTGCCAGCGCCTGAGGCGCCGGATCTGAACGGATACAGGATTGGGCGCGGGGGAATGCCTCCGCGCCCTTTTCACGTCTGGTCTGTCGGAGGCGCAGGGAAGTGAGGGCTGGACGCATGACCCCGGGACGCGAAACCCCTGACCCCGTGGCGCTTTTGCCCGTGACACTTGAACCCGCAGACGACCGCCGCGAGGCGGTTGCGAACCTGTTTCAGTTCTACGTCCACGACTTCGCCGACTTCTGGGAGACCCGGAGGGTGGAGCTTCAGGAGGACGGACGTTTTCCGCCCTATCCCTGGCTGGACGCCTTCTGGGAGGACCCGCAAGGCGAGGCCCTGTTGATCCGAGCCGGTGGGGCCTTGGTAGGCTTTGTCCTGATCGACCGCACAGCGCACTCTGGCCAAGCCTGCGACTACAGCATGGCCGAGTTCTTCGTCGCCCGGCACTACCGGCGCGAGGGCATCGGTCGCACCGCGGCCCTTGACGTCCTTGGCGCACGCCCAGGGCTGTGGGAGATCGCCGTCGCTCGCCGCAATGCGCCCGCCCTTACCTTCTGGCGCGGAGTGGCCGCAACGGCCGCTCCGTCGGGCTTCGGCGAGGCGGACCAGGCGGATGACCGCTGGAACGGCCCCATACTGCGGCTTGAGGTTCCGGCGCGGAGACCCGCCTCAGGCGGTTGAGGGGGACGCGCGCCGCGACTACAAGAAGGCGGACGGCCCTGCCGCGGCTGGGCTTACGGTGCGTTGCCTCTTGACGGGCCCCGCCGGACCCCCGCAGGGACTAGGCCTGAGCCCCGCAGGGACAGGCCCTGCTATCTGGAGGACCACCTCATGAGACGTGCCGCCATCGTCAGCCCGATCCGCACCGCGGTGGGCAAGTTCCAGGGCAGCCTGGCCAGCTTGACGGCCGGCGAACTGGGCGCCGTCGTTCTGCGCGCCCTCGTGGAGCGGACCGGGGTCGATCCCGGCCGGGTGGACGACGTGATCTTCGCCCAGGGCTACGGTAACGGCGAGGCTCCCTGCATTGCGCGTTGGTCGGCCCTGGCCGCTGACTTCCCGATCTCTGTGCCCGGCTACCAGCTCGACCGCCGGTGCGGCTCGGGACTGCAGGCGGTGATCGACGCGGCCATGATGGTCCAGACCGGTGTCGCTGACGTCGTCATCGCCGGCGGCGTCGAGAGCATGAGTAATGTCGAATACTACTCCCTCGACATGCGCAGCGGAGCCCGCGCTGGCTCGGTAACAATGCACGACCGCCTGGCCCGCGGCCGGGTCATGAGCCAGCCCGTCGAGCGCTTCGGGGTGATCTCGGGCATGATCGAGACGGCGGACAACCTGGCCCGCGACTATCAGATCAGCCGCGAGGAATGTGATGAGTACGCCGCGATGAGCCACCAGCGCGCGACGGCGGCTTGGGCGGCCGGAAAGTTCGACGACGAGCTGGTCCCCGTTTCGGTGAAGCAGAAGAAGGGCGACCCGATCCTGTTCGCGAAGGACGAAGGGGTCCGCCCCGACGCGACCGCGGAATCCCTTTCCCAGCTGCGACCGATCGAAAAGGGTGGTGTGGTCACAGCCGGCAATGCCAGCCAGCAGAACGATGCGGCTGCAGCCTGCCTGGTCGTCGCCGAGGACAAGCTCGCCGAGCTCAATCTCGATCCCATGGGCTGGTTCGTCAGCTGGGCGGCGGCAGGGTGCGATCCCTCGCGCATGGGGATCGGCCCGGTTCCCGCCGTGGAGCGGCTGTTCGCCCGTACCGGCCTGTCCTGGGATGACATCGACCTCGTCGAGCTGAACGAGGCCTTCGCCCCGCAGGTGCTGGCCGTGCTGCGCGGCTGGGGTTGGGATGACCGCGACCGCCTCAATGTGAATGGCTCGGGGATTTCTCTCGGCCATCCCATCGGCGCCACCGGCGGGCGGATCCTCGCCAACCTGCTGCGTGAGCTTGACCGCCGGCAGGGTCGCTATGGCTTGGAGACCATGTGCATCGGAGGCGGCCAGGGCATTGCGGCGATCTTCGAGCGCCCTTGACCGCCGGGGTGTCGATGGCATCGACGCCCTTGCCAGGCGGCGGCGCATCGTGTAGCCACCGCGCCTTCTAGAGTTTCGCCCCTCCTTCGGGAGGCGGCGGGTTCGGGGGTCCGCCCCCGATCCTGTCCAAGAACTGCGGGGTCCCGGGGTCGCCGGGACCGTAATCGCCGGGGGAGCCCCCCCGGAGTCGCGGGGAGACGGGAAGATGAGGATGACCGGCCGGCGGCTCGCCGCGGACCGGCGCCGCGGCTTCTCATACGGACAGGTCGCCCAAGGGTCCTTTCGGGCCGGCGGGCGTGCGTACGGCTTCGGGAATAGTCCCGAAGCCGGTTCCGAGTATGGAGACCGCAATGGACCGCGCTCAAAAGCAGGTGACCATCGAAGCGCTCAAGGGCGATTTCGCGGGTGCCGGCGCCGTGGTCGTGACCCACAATCTGGGTCTGACCGTTGCGCAAATGACGG
Organism: uncultured Alphaproteobacteria bacterium; assembly: GCA_903933475.1. Classification (GTDB taxonomy): domain Bacteria; phylum Pseudomonadota; class Alphaproteobacteria; order Caulobacterales; family Caulobacteraceae; genus Phenylobacterium. The sequence goes on from CAIZKE010000361.1 coordinate 19,357, forward strand.
AACTTCGCGGACGTCTCCGCAAGGAAGGCGCCCACTTCAAGGTGGTCAAGAACACCCTGGCCCAGAAGGCCCTGGCCGGATCCCTCGGTGAGGCGGGCGACGCCCTCTTCGCCGGTCCCGTCGCCATCGCCTTCGCGCCTGATCCTGTGACCGCCGCCAAGGTGACCAGCCAGTTCGCGAAGGAAAACGACAAGCTCGCCATCCGCGGCGGGTTCATGGGCGAGACCATTCTGGACGTCGCCGGCGTGGGGGCCCTGGCCGTCCTGCCGTCGCTCGACCAGCTCCGGTCCAAGCTCATCGGGCTCATGCAGGCGCCCGCGACCAAGATCGCCGGCGTGCTTCAGGCTCCGGCCGGCCAACTCGCTCGTGTCTTCGGCGCCTACGCCGCCAAGGATGCCGCCTGACCGTCACTTTCCGAAAATACCCTCATCCCCTGATCCCAAGGAAACCTACCCATGTCCAAGCTTGAAAAGCTGGTTGAAGACCTCTCCGCCCTGACCGTCCTGGAAGCCTCCGAGCTTTCCAAGCTGCTCGAAGAAAAGTGGGGCGTCTCCGCCGCGGCTCCCGTCGCCGTTGCCGCCGCGGCACCGGGCGGTGGTGCTCCCGCCGAAGCCGTCGAAGAGCAGACCGAGTTCACCGTTGTCCTGACCGGTGGCGGCGACAAGAAGATCAACGTCATCAAGGAAGTCCGCGGTGTCCGTCCGGACCTTGGCCTGAAGGAAGCCAAGGACCTGGTGGAAGGCGCGCCCCAGAACGTGGTCGAGAACGTTTCCAAGCAGCAGGCCGAAGAGGTCAAGAAGAAGCTCGAGGAAGCTGGCGCGAGCGTCCAGATCAAGTAATCGGACGGCGCCACTTCGCGTCATTGCAGGCGGGCCCGGGGATCACCCCGGGCCCGTTTTGCGTCCGAGTGCCGAGAGGCCAAGGGCGATGAGGTCCTCTTCCGGGGATGTCAGTACAGTCCGGCGGCCTGCGGGTCGGTCGGTCTCCGGCATTCCGTTCAGCGCCCAGGCCAGGCTCTCTCCAGTCCGGCGATTCCAGAACAGGCCGGTCATCCAGCCATAGGCGTCACCGAGATGACCACGCCAGTCAGCGGAGTCCGGGCCGAAGAAGGCGTCGCCTTCCGGGCCGCGTCGCCCAGTGAGGACCTGTATGCCAAGGCCATAGGCCTGGAAGACGCCGCCCTCGTTTTCTGCGCCCCCGGGTCCCATCCGCCAGGCGGGAACCTCCATCCTGTGCAGGGGGCCAGGGTCGGCGAGAAAGAGTCTGGCCAGCCTGTCCATGCCTTCAAGGCTGATCCTAAGGCCGCCCTGGGGCGAGAAGGCGAAGCCGTTTTCGCCAGGCTGAATGTCGGCATCCTTCAGGCTGGTCCGTTCCTCCGCCGCCAGGAAGGCTGGGGTCGGCCAAGGCGGAGGTGCGGCATCGACCTGGGCCATCCAGGCCCCGCCTTCCCATCTCAGCCCCGGCGCCGCCTGAGACCGGGCCCGGGCGGTCACCCCGCTCCAGTTGTAGCCCGCGTCAATTCCCGCAGGGTCAAACAGCCGCTTGCGCATCAACCGGTCAAAGCGAAGGCCAGTAACCTGTTCCGCCCACTGGGCGAGCAGGGCGAAATTGACGTCGGCGTAACCGAACCGCGCGCCCGGCGGAAAGGCGTCGGGTCCGAACCAGGCCCCCGCATCAAAATTTCGCGCGCCAGGCGTGAAGGCCTCGACCAGGCGCCGTCCGGCAGGAACCGGATAGCTGGGACCATTCCGCAGCCCGCTGGTGTGGGACAGAAGATGGCGCAGTCGGATCGGCTGGTCTGGCCATGCAGGACGTCGGAGACGAAAACCGAGGTGATCGGAGACATCCGCTTCCAGGCCGTCCCGCAGCGCCTCAGCGATCGGCACGATAACTCGGGATGCGATCATCTTGGAGACGGAAGCGATCCGGAAAGGACGGTTCAGCTGGAAGGCGCGGCCGTCTCCAGCCTCACCGCGGACCCAGGTGAACCGCCTCATGGGCGATGATGCGATGATCCCGCTGCAGGGCCCGAAGCTGGGCCCGGGCGGCCCTGCCATGGCGGGCACCTTGCCCAGGCTCGCTGCCACGCCTGCGGCACCCGCCGCTACGATGAGGCGCCGGGAGGGGAGGGCATCCGCCGAGCGATCGCGGGTGTCCCAGAGACTACGGGCGAATTCTTTCTCAGGCATCTTCCCTTTCCTCTCACGATCGCCTATTCCCCGCCATTCGTGAATCCACTGGCCCTGGCCAGACGTTTTGCGCGCCTATGTTCCGAGGCACGGCATTTCGCCCTCCCGCCGTGCGAGGGAACGCCCCCGGCGAAAAGGGGGCTTCCAGCGTCCGGTCTCCGGTAACCCGGAGGTTCGAGGGTGGACGCCAGGAAACGTATTCCAGCGCACGGGGACCTCCCGCGCGCGGTTCAAGGGTAGACAATGGCTCAGTCCTTCACCGGCAAGAAGCGGATCCGCAAGTCCTTTGGCCGCATCGCCGAAGCCGTCCAGATGCCGAACCTCATCGAGGTCCAGCGTTCCTCCTATGAGCAGTTCCTGCAGCGTGAGACCCCGGTGGGCCAACGCCGGGATGAGGGCGTGGAAGCGGTCTTCCGGTCGGTCTTTCCGATCAAGGACTTCAATGAACGCGCGGTCCTGGAGTACGTCTCCTACGAGTTCGAGGAGCCCAAGTACGACGTCGAGGAGTGCGTCCAGCGCGACATGACCTTCGCCGCTCCGCTGAAGGTAAAGCTTCGTCTGATCGTGTTCGAAACCGACGAGGAAACCGGCGCCCGGTCCGTCAAGGACATCAAGGAGCAGGACGTCTACATGGGCGACATCCCGCTCATGACCGAGAAGGGCACCTTCGTTTCCAACGGCTCCCAGCGCGTCATCGTCTCCCAGATGCACCGCTCGCCCGGCGTGTTCTTCGACCATGACAAGGGCAAGACCCACGCCTCCGGCAAGCTGCTGTTCGCTGCCCGGGTCATCCCTTACCGTGGCTCCTGGCTGGATTTTGAATTTGACGCCAAGGATGTGGTCTTTGTGCGTATCGACCGGCGCCGGAAGCTGCCGGCGACGACCTTCCTGATGGCCCTGGGCATGGACGGCGAGGAGATCCTCGGGACCTTCTACGACACGGTGACCTGCCAGAAGCGTGAAGGCAGATGGACCACCCCCTACCGCCCAGACCGTTGGCGGGGCGTGAAGCCCGAATTCGCCCTGGTGAATGCAGAAACCGGGGAAGAGGTGGCACCCGCCGGCCAGAAGATTTCCGCCCGCAACGCCAAGCGCTTCGCAGACGCCGGCCTGAGCAGCCTGCTGCTGCCGCCAGAGGCCCTGTCGGGGCGCTATATGGCCCGCGACCTGGTCAACATGGAAACAGGCGAGATCTATGCCGAGGCGGGTGACGAACTGGACCCCGGCGTGATCGCTGAACTCGAGGCCCAGGGCTTCTCCAGCTTTGACCTTCTCGACGTCGATGACGTGACCATGGGTGCCTACATCCGCAACACCCTGCGGGTCGACAAGAACACCGCCCGGGAAGACGCACTGTTCGACATCTACCGGGTCATGCGCCCGGGCGAGCCCCCGACCGTCGAGGCGGCGGAGGCCATGTTCAAGTCCCTGTTCTTCGACTCTGAACGCTATGACCTGTCGTCAGTCGGCCGCGTGAAGATGAACATGCGACTGGAACTGGACTGCCCCGATGACGTCCGCGTGCTTCGCAAGGACGACATTCTTGCGGTCCTCAAGACGCTGGTCGGCCTCCGGGACGGCCGCGGCGAGATCGACGACATCGACAATCTCGGCAACCGCCGGGTGCGTTCGGTCGGTGAACTCCTGGAGAACCAGTACCGGGTCGGCCTGCTGCGCATGGAGCGCGCCATCAAGGAGCGCATGAGCTCTGTCGACATCGACACGGTCATGCCGCACGACCTGATCAACGCCAAGCCGGCGGCGGCGGCGGTGCGCGAGTTCTTCGGCTCGTCTCAGTTGTCCCAGTTCATGGACCAGACCAACCCGCTGTCGGAAATCACCCACAAGCGGCGTCTCTCGGCCCTCGGCCCCGGCGGTCTTACCCGCGAGCGCGCCGGCTTTGAGGTGCGCGACGTGCACCCGACCCACTACGGCCGGATCTGCCCCATTGAAACACCGGAAGGCCCCAACATCGGCCTGATCAACTCGCTTGCGACGCACGCGGTGGTCAACAAGTACGGCTTCATTGAGAGCCCGTACCGCAGGGTGAAGGACGGCAAAATCACCGACGAGGTGGTCTATATGTCCGCGATGGAAGAGGCCAAGCACGTCATCGCCCAGGCCAACATCAAGATCGAGAACGGAGAGATCGTCGAGGACCTGGTCCCGGGCCGGATCAACGGCGAACCGTCGCTGCTCCCCAAGGCCGATGTCGATCTGATGGACGTGTCGCCCAAGCAGGTGGTCTCGGTGGCCGCTTCCCTGATCCCCTTCCTCGAGAACGACGATGCCAATCGCGCCCTGATGGGCTCGAACATGCAGAAGCAGGCCGTTCCGCTGATCCAGTCGGACGCGCCCCTGGTTGGCACGGGCATGGAAAGCATTGTCGCCGTGGACTCCGGGGCCGTGGTCGTCGCCCGCAGGACCGGCGTTGTCGAACAGATCGACGGCACCCGGATCGTGATCCGTGCGACCGAGGAGAGCGATCCCTCGAAGTCTGGCGTCGACATCTATCGACTGCAGAAGTTCCAGCGATCGAACACCTCGACCTGCATCAACCAGCGCCCGCTGGTGCGGGTGGGCGACCGGGTCGCCACCGGAGACGTGATCGCCGACGGCCCCTCGACCGAACTCGGGGAATTGGCCCTCGGCCGGAACGTCCTGGTCGCGTTCATGCCCTGGAATGGCTACAACTTCGAGGACTCGATCCTGATTTCCGAGCGGATCGTTCGCGATGACGTCTTCACCTCGATCCACATCGAGGAATTCGAGGTCATGGCCCGCGACACCAAGCTCGGGCCAGAGGAAATCACCCGCGACATCCCCAACGTCGGCGAGGAGGCGCTCCGCAACCTCGACGAGGCCGGCATCGTTGCCATCGGCGCAGAGGTCCTGCCCGGAGACATCCTTGTCGGAAAGGTCACGCCCAAGGGCGAGAGCCCGATGACGCCGGAGGAAAAGCTCCTGCGCGCCATCTTCGGCGAGAAGGCTTCAGACGTGCGCGACACTTCGCTGCGGCTGCCGCCCGGCGTCGCTGGAACCGTGGTCGAGGTCCGGGTCTTCAACCGCCATGGTGTCGACAAGGACGAGCGCGCCCAGGCCATTGAGCGCGACGAGATCGAACGCCTCGGCAAGGACCGGGACGACGAATTCGCCATCTTGAACCGCAACATGACGAGTCGCCTTCGCACCCTGCTGACCGGCAAGGTCGCCGTCTCCGGACCCAAGGGCGTGAGCCGTGGCGAGGTCACCGCCGAAAAGCTCCAAGACGTATCGCCGGGGTTGTGGTGGCAGATCGCCCTGGAGGACGAGAAGGCCATGGGCGAACTGGAGGCCATGCGCCGGCAGTTCGACGAAGCCCGCAAGCGCCTCGACCGTCGCTTTGATGACAAGGTGGAAAAGCTCAAGCGCGGCGACGAGCTTCCCCCCGGCGTGATGAAGATGGTCAAGGTCTTCGTTGCGGTGAAGCGCAAGCTCCAGCCTGGCGACAAGATGGCCGGCCGTCACGGCAACAAGGGGGTCATCTCCAAGATCCTTCCGATCGAGGACATGCCCTATCTCGAGGATGGTCGTCACGTCGACATCGTGCTCAATCCCTTGGGCGTGCCCAGCCGGATGAACGTCGGCCAGATCTTCGAGACCCACCTCGGCTGGGCTGCCGCCGGGCTCGGACGCCAGATCGCCGAGGTCCTCGAGGCCTGGCTAAATGGCGGACAGAGGCAGGCCCTCATTGATCACCTGAAGGGCGTTTACGGCGCCGACCAGGAGCTTCCCGAGACTGACGAGGAGTTGGTCGAACTGGCCCGCAATCTCTCGAAGGGCGTTCCCTTCGCGACGCCGGTGTTTGACGGTGCCCACATTGAGGACATCGAGAACCTGCTGGAAACCGCAGGCCTTGATCGTTCAGGGCAGTCGATCCTGTACGACGGTCAGTCTGGAGAGCAGTTCAAGCGGCCGGTGACGGTTGGCTATATCTACATGCTGAAGCTGCACCACCTGGTGGACGACAAGATCCACGCCCGGTCCATCGGTCCCTACTCGCTGGTCACCCAGCAGCCTTTGGGCGGCAAGGCCCAGTTTGGCGGACAGCGTTTCGGGGAGATGGAGGTGTGGGCACTCGAGGCCTACGGCGCCGCCTACACCCTGCAGGAAATGCTGACCGTGAAGTCCGACGACGTGGCCGGACGGACCAAGGTCTACGAGTCCATCGTGCGCGGCGACGACACCTTTGAGGCGGGCATTCCCGAGAGTTTCAACGTGCTGGTCAAGGAGATGCGCTCCCTCGGCCTCAACGTGGAACTCGAGAACACCTGAGGCCTGCTCGCCTCCCTTGCCAGCGCGGGGGGAGGGGCCGTCAGCCCCTCCCGATCCGCTTCCGGAATCTCTGACGAACTGGAAGACCCATGAACCAGGAAGTCCTGAATATCTTCAACCCGGTCCAGGCCGCCCCGACCTTCGACCGGATCCGCATCGCCCTCGCCAGTCCCGAAAAGATCCGGTCCTGGTCGTTCGGGGAGATCAAGAAGCCCGAGACCATCAACTACCGGACCTTCAAGCCGGAGCGCGACGGCCTGTTCTGCGCCCGTATCTTCGGTCCGACCAAGGACTACGAGTGCCTTTGCGGGAAGTACAAGCGGATGAAGTACAAGGGCATCATCTGCGAAAAGTGCGGCGTCGAGGTGACGCTGGCCCGCGTCCGTCGCGAGCGCATGGGCCATATCGAACTGGCCAGCCCGGTCGCGCACATCTGGTTCCTGAAGTCCCAGCCCAGCCGCATCTCCATGATGCTGGATATGGCCCTGAAGGATATCGAGCGGGTCCTTTATTTCGAGTACTACATCGTCACCGAGCCGGGCCTGACGCCCCTCAAGATGCACCAGTTGCTCTCGGAGGACGACCACCTCCGGTACCAGGAGGAGTTTGGTGATGACAGCTTTACCGCCGAGATCGGCGCCGAGGCGATCCAGGGTCTTCTAAAGGCGATCGACCTGCCGAAGGAGGCTGACAGGCTGCGTGAGGACCTCCTCACGATCACCTCGGAGATGAAGCTTAAGAAGACGTCCAAGCGTCTCAAGCTCATTGAGAGCTTTATCGAGAGCAAGAACCGTCCTGAATGGATGGTCCTCTCGGTGGTCCCCGTCATTCCGCCGGACCTTCGCCCGCTTGTGCCCCTGGACGGCGGTCGCTTCGCCACATCCGACCTCAATGACCTCTACCGCCGGGTCATCAACCGAAACAACCGCCTCAAGCGCCTGATGGAACTCCGGGCCCCGGATATCATCATTCGCAATGAGAAGCGGATGCTGCAGGAGTCTGTTGACGCCCTGTTCGACAACGGCCGCCGCGGTCGGGTCATCACCGGCGCCAACAAGCGGCCGCTGAAGTCCCTTGCCGACATGCTGAAGGGCAAGCAGGGCCGGTTCCGGCAGAACCTCCTGGGCAAGCGCGTCGACTATTCCGGCCGTTCGGTCATCGTGGTCGGTCCGGAGCTGAAGCTGCACGAGTGCGGCCTGCCCAAGAAGATGGCTCTCGAACTCTTCAAGCCGTTCATTTATGCGCGCCTTGACGCCAAGGGTCTTTCGGGAACCGTCAAGCAGTCCAAGCGCATGGTCGAGCGCGAGCAGCCTGCGGTCTGGGATATCCTCGACGAGGTGATCCGCGAGCATCCGGTCCTGCTGAACCGGGCTCCGACCCTGCACCGTCTTGGTATCCAGGCCTGTGAGCCCAAGCTGATCGAGGGCAAGGCCATCCAGCTGCACCCGCTGGTCTGCGCAGCCTTCAATGCCGACTTCGACGGCGACCAGATGGCCGTCCACGTCCC
>CAIZKE010000362.1 GCA_903933475.1 uncultured Alphaproteobacteria bacterium
AGCGCCGAGGCTTTGCTTGACGGCGGTGAGTCGGGCACGTATAGACGCGCCTTCTGTTGGATCGGCTGTGCCCGTTGACCTTGTGTCGAAGGGCAGACGCGGTGCGCGGAGCGGCCTGGATCCGGGATTTAAACCCGGGGCAAGGGCAGGAGCCGGCGCGAATAGTCGCGTGGGCTTCTTTTCGTTTTGCGGACTTTCGTGTGTGGGGGCCCTCGTTGGGGTCGCCGGAGTTGGTCTTTGAAATGGTCAATTGCACGCGGACGGGTCGCCGTCTGTAGGGGAACTTAAGAGCGATATGGATCGTCAGAACATCCGCATCCGGCTCAAGGCCTTCGATCACCGCGTGCTGGATCATTCCACACGTGAGATCGTGAATACGGCCAAGCGCACCGGCGCGACCGTCCGGGGGCCCATCCCGCTTCCGACTCACATCGAAAAATTCACGGTCAACCGCTCGCCGCACATCGACAAGAAGTCGCGCGAGCAGTTCGAGATCCGCACGCACAAGCGCGTGCTCGACATCGTCGACCCCACGCCGCAGACCGTCGACGCCCTTATGAAGCTCGACCTGTCCGCCGGCGTGGACGTCGAGATCAAGCTGTAGGGGGATCGGTCGATGCGTACCGGCGTGATCGCCAAGAAAATGGGAATGGCCCGCTTCTTCGATGAAGACGGCGTACATGTGCCCGTGACCGTACTCAGCCTGGACGGCTGCGCTGTGACGGCTCAACGCACCGAGGCGCGCGACGGTTACGTCGCACTCCAGCTGGGTGCCGGCCTCCGGAAGCCCAAGAACACCACCAAGCCCCTCCGCGGTCATTTCGCGAAGGCCGAGGTCGAGCCCCGCCACAAGGTTGCCGAGTTCCGGGTGTCACCGGACAACCTCATCGATGTGGGCGCGGAGTTGACGGCAGATCACTTCGTGGTCGGCCAGAAGGTCGATGTGACCGGCACGACCATTGGCAAGGGCTTCGCCGGGGCCATGAAGCGTTGGAACTTCGGCGGCATGCGCGCCTCGCACGGTGTTTCCGTCTCGCACCGCGCCCATGGCTCCACCGGTCAGCGCCAGGATCCGGGCAAGACCTTCCGAGGCAAGAAGATGGCCGGCCACCTTGGCCAGGAGACCGTGACCACCCTGGGTCTTACCGTCTGGCGCATCGACACCGACCGAGGTCTCATCATGGTCAAGGGTTCGGTCCCGGGGTCCGAGGGCTCTTGGGTCCGCGTCCGTGATGCCGTGAAGAACCGCCCGGCTGGTGTCCCGTTCCCGGGCGCCTTCCGCAAGGCAGGTCAGGCTGCGGCTCCGGTCGCTGAGGCCGTTCCGGCCGAAGATGCCCCGCAAGCCGAGGGGCAGGAATAATGAAACTCGACGTCATCAAGCTCGACGGCGGAAAGGGCGGTTCGATTGAACTGGCCGACGCCGTCTTCGGTATCGAGGATATCCGTGGGGACATCCTTCAGCGGGTCGTGACCTGGCAGCTGGCCAAGCGCCGCGCCGGGACTCACAAGATCCAGGTCCGAAACGAAGTCTCCCGGACCGGCAAGAAGATGTACAAGCAGAAGGGTACTGGCGGCGCTCGTCACGGTTCACGCCGGGCGGCCCAGTTCGTCGGCGGTGCCAAGGCCCACGGTCCCGTGGTTCGAAGCCACGCTTTTGACCTTCCCAAGAAGGTCAGAGCCCTCGCTCTGCGGCATGCCCTGTCATCTAAGGTGCGTTCTGGCGACTTGGTCGTGGTGGACACCCTTGCCCTCAAGGATGCCAAGACCGCCGCTCTCCGTGCTTCGCTCGGGAAGATCGGCCTGGTCAACGCCCTGGTGATTGGCGGCCCTGAGGTGGATGGAAACTTCCGCCTGGCGGCCCGCAACATCCCGAACGTGGATGTGCTGCCGAACGCCGGCCTCAACGTCTACGACGTGCTGCGTCGCCGGACCCTGGTCCTCACCATGGACGCAGTCGAGGCAATCAACGCCCGCTTCGCCGAGAAGGAGGCTGCGTGATGGCCATCCCCTCCGCCCGTCACTACGACACCATTCTTTCGCCGGTGATCACTGAAAAGGCCACCCTGCTCTCCGAGCAGAACAAGGTGGTCTTCCGGGTCGCCATCGACGCGACCAAGGTCGAGATCGCAGCGGCTGTCGAGGCCTTGTTCAAGGTCTCGGTGACCAAGGTCAACACCCTGAACGTCAAGGGAAAGACCAAGCGTTTCCGCGGTCGCGAAGGCCGTCGCTCGGACGTGAAAAAGGCTGTCGTGACCCTGGCCGAAGGCCAGTCCATCGACATCACCACGGGGCTTTGAACCGATGGCTCTGAAGCAGTACAATCCGACTTCGCCCGGCCGGCGCGCCCTCGTGCTCATCGACCGGTCCGAACTCCACAAGGGGCGTCCCGAAAAATCCCTCGTCGAAGGTCTGTCAAAGACCGGCGGCCGGGGCGGCGGCGGACGCATAGCCGTTCGTTTCCGTGGCGGCGGTGCCAAGCGCCTTTACCGCATGGTGGACTTCAAGCGTCGCAAGTTCGACGTCGTCGGCACCGTCGACCGGATTGAGTATGATCCGAACCGTACGGCCTTTATCGCCTTGATCCGTTATGCGGACGGGGAGATCGCCTACATCCTGGCTCCTCAGCGCCTCAAGGCTGGCGACCAGGTGATCGCCTCTGACCGCGCCGACGTGAAGCCGGGCAACGCCATGCCTCTGCGCTCCATGCCCATCGGGGCCATCATCCACAATATAGAGCTGAAGCCCCTCAAGGGCGGCCAGATCGCCCGTTCGGCGGGTGCCTACGCCCAGCTCGTCGGTCGTGACGCTGGCTACGCCCAGATCCGACTGAACTCGGGCGAACTGCGGATGGTTCCGGACGGTTGCATGGCCACGGTCGGTGCCGTGTCGAACCCGGACCACATGAACGAGGTCCTCGGCAAGGCGGGTCGCTCGCGCCACAAGGGCCGTCGCCCGCACGTCCGCGGTGTCGCCATGAACCCGGTCGATCACCCGCACGGCGGTGGTGAAGGCCGTACGTCTGGCGGCCGCCACCCGGTCACCCCCTGGGGTAAGCCAACGAAGGGCGCGCGTACCCGTACCAACAAGGCGACGGATAAGTTCATCATCCGCTCGCGTCACGCTCGGAAGGCTCGCTGATCCATGACCCGTTCCGTCTGGAAAGGACCGTTTGTCGACGGTTATCTGCTGAAGAAGGCGGAGGCTGTGCAGGTCTCCGGCCGCAAGGATGTGATCAAGACCTGGTCGCGCCGTTCGACCATCATGCCTCAGTTCGTTGGCCTGACCTTTGGCGTCCACAATGGCCAGAAGCATGTGCCCGTCATCGTGTCCGAGGACATGGTCGGCATGAAGCTCGGCGAGTTCGCGCCGACCCGGTATTTCCCGGGCCACGCTGCGGATAAGAAGGCGAAGAGGAAGTAGGCATGTCCAAGCCAGCCAATCCACGTCGCCTGAAGCCCGCTGAGGCCATGGCCAAGGCCACCACCCTCCGGGTTAGTCCCCGGAAGCTCAATCTCGTTGCCCAGTCGATCCGCGGCCTGAAGGTCCAGCGGGCCCTCAACGAGCTGGAGTTCAGCCACAAGCGGATCGCCCGCGATGTTCGCAAGGCGCTCTACTCGGCCATCTCAAACGCTGAGAACAACCACAACCTCGACATCGACTCGTTGGTCGTCGCCGAGGCCTACGTTGGCAAGAACCTGACGATGAAGCGTTTCGCGGCCCGCGCCCGCGGTCGTGCATCCCGCATCCAGAAGCCTTTCAGCGAGATAACCATCGTGGTCCGTGAACTTGGTGAGGCCGCCTGATGGGTCAGAAAGTTAATCCTGTCGGGCTTCGCCTCGGCATCAACCGCACCTGGGACAGCCGTTGGTTCGCGGGCGGGGCCGACTACGGGCGCCTCCTGCATGAGGACCTCAAGGTCAGGGCGCAGCTGAAGAAGCGCCTCTACCAGGCTGGCGTCAGCCGGATCATTATTGAACGCCCGCACAAGAAGTGCCGGATCACCATCTATGCCGCGCGCCCAGGCGTGATCATCGGCAAGAAGGGCGCCGACATCGAGAAGCTGCGCAAGGACGTCGCGGCCATAACGGGCGGCGAGGTTCACCTGAACATCGTCGAGATCCGCAAGCCGGAGGCCGACGCTCAGCTTATCGCCGAGAACATCACGGCCCAGCTCGAGCGCCGGATCGCTTTCAGGCGGGCCATGAAGCGGGCCATGCAGTCCGCCATGCGCCTCGGTGCGAAGGGTATCCGCATCAACGTCGCCGGTCGGCTGGGCGGAGCGGAAATCGCTCGCATGGAATGGTACAAGGAAGGCCGAGTGCCACTCCACACCCTGCGTGCGGATATGGACTTCGGCTTCGCCGAGGCCAAGACGACCTACGGGATCATCGGCGTGAAGGTCTGGGTGTTCAAGGGCGAAGTCCTGGAGCACGACCCCATGGCCATGGACAAGCGTCTGGCCACTGAATCCGGCCCGGCCGGTGAGGGTGGTGGGCGTGAACGCTCCGGTGATCGTCCGGACAGGGGTCCGCGCCGCGACCGTCGCGAGACCGCGGGAGCCTAAGAGACAGACATGCTTTCCCCGAAGAAGACCAAGTACCGCAAGCAGTTCAAGGGCAAGATCCATGGGACGGCGAAGAGCGGTTTCACGCTGAACTTCGGCTCCTATGGACTGAAGTCCGTTGAGCCTGAGCGGATCACCGCCCGGCAGATCGAGGCGGCTCGTCGGGCAATCACACGCCAGATGAAGCGTCAGGGCCGGGTCTGGATCCGGATTTTCCCGGACGTGCCGGTTACCGACAAGCCGGCGGAAGTGCGGATGGGCAAGGGCAAGGGCTCTGTCGAGTACTGGGCTGCCCGGGTGCATCCCGGACGGATCATGTTCGAAATCGACGGTGTCCCCGATGATATCGCGCGGGAGGCCTTGCGCCTCGGCGCGGCGAAGTTGCCGGTCAAGACCCGCATCGTCAGCCGCATCGACGCTGTCGCGGAGCACGCGTGATGAATATCCAGGATATCCAGGGCATGACCCCCGACCAGCTCTCCGAGAGCCTGCTGTCGCTGAAGAAGGAGCAGTTCAACCTGCGCTTCCAGGCGGCCACAGGCCAGGTGGAGAAGACCCACCGCGCCAGCGAGGTCCGCAGGGACATCGCCCGGATCAAGACCGTCCTGCGCAGCCGCCAGGCCACGGCCTAGGGAGTACGAGCATGCCGAAACGAATTCTTGAAGGCGTCGTCGTCTCCGACAAGGGCGACAAGACAATTGTTGTGAAGGTAGAGCGCACCTTCTTGCACCCGGTGCTGAAGAAGACCGTCCGCCGGTCGAAGAAGTACCATGCCCACGACGAGGCCAACACCTACCAGGCGGGTGATATCGCCCGCATCATCGAGTGCGCTCCGCGCTCCAAGACCAAGACCTGGGAAGCCCTGCCTAAGGCAGCCGCTTCACAGGCGGTTTGAGGGAGGCTGATACATGATCCAGATGCAGACCAACCTCGAAGTGGCTGACAACTCCGGTGCCCGCCGTGTCATGTGCATCAAGGTGCTGGGCGGTGCAGGGCGTCGCTACGCCGGCGTCGGCGACAAGATCGTCGTGTCGGTGAAGGAAGCGATCCCTCGGGGACGCGTCAAGAAGGGCGACGTCCTCCAGGCGATCGTCGTTCGGACCTCCCAGGCCATCAAGCGCAAGGACGGGTCGCTGATCCGTTTCGACCGCAACGCCGCCGTCATTGTCAACAAGCAGAGCGAGCCCATCGGCACCCGTATCTTCGGACCGGTTCCGCGCGAACTTCGTGCCAAGAACCACATGAAGATTATCTCGCTCGCACCGGAGGTGCTGTGATGGCAGCAAAGATCAAGAAGGGTGACCGTATTGTGGTCCTCGCCGGAAAGGACAAGGGCCGCCAGGGTTCGGTCCTGAAGGTCATTCCGAAGGAAGATCGGGTCGTGGTCGAGGGGATCAATATGATCCAGCGTCATACTCGGGCGACCCAAGCCGATCCGCAGGGCGGGATTCGCTCCCGCGAGGCGGCCCTGCATGTCTCCAACGTCGCCATCGTCGATTCCAAAGGCAAGCCGACCCGTGTCGGTTTCCGGGTCGAGGACGGCAAGAAGGTCCGCGTGGCCAAGACCACCGGAGAAGTCATCAATGGCTGAGCAAGCTTACGAGCCGAGGCTGAAGACCGATTATCGCCAGCGCATCCGCGGGGCGATGAAGGAGCAGTTCAGCTACACGAACGAAATGCAGATCCCGCGTCTGGACAAGATCGTCCTGAACATGGGGATCGGCGAGGCCGTCGCGGACTCGAAAAAGGTCCAGTCGGCGATCTCAGACCTGACACGCATCGCGGGCCAGAAGCCTGTGACCACAAAGGCGCGTAACTCCATCGCCGGCTTCAAGCTGCGTGAGGGCATGGTGATCGGTGCCAAGGTTACCCTGCGCAAGGATAGAATGTACGAGTTCCTGGACCGGTTGATCACCATCGCGCTTCCGCGGGTGAAGGACTTCCGGGGACTTAAGCCTACGTCGTTCGATGGTCGTGGCAACTACGCCATGGGTCTCAGGGAGCACATCGTCTTCCCTGAAATCAACTACGACCAGATCGATCAAATGTGGGGCATGGATATTATCGTCACCACGACTGCGAAGACCGATGAGGAAGCCCGCCATCTTCTTCGGGAATTCCAGTTCCCGTTCAACGCTTAACGGACGGGAAGGAAAGGTACCATGGCCAAGAAGAGCGCCGTCAACCGTAACGAGAAGGTCAAGCTGCTCGTCAAGCGCTACGCCGCGCGCCGAGAGGTGCTGAAGGCAATCGCTAACAACGAGAGCTTGCCGCTTGAGGATCGTTTTGAGGCTCGCCTCAAACTCGCCGAACTGCCCCGCAGCTCGTCGAAGGTCCGGATCCGTAACCGCTGTGAGGTCACAGGCCGTCCGCGCGCCTATTACCGCAAGCTTAGGATGAGCCGGATCGCCCTGCGCGAACTCGGCTCTCAGGGCCAGATTCCTGGCCTTGTGAAGTCGAGCTGGTGAGGAGGGTCCCATGGTGAACGACCCCGTCGGCGATATGATCGCCCGCATCAAGAACGCCGCCATGCGCGGCCGTTCGAAGGTTTCCTGCCCGGCTTCGAAGATGCGCGCCCGCGTGCTCGACGTGCTGGCCGAGGAAGGCTACATCCGCGGTTACCAGATGGTGGAGACGCCTGGTGCCTTCCCCGAGTTCGAGATCGAGCTCAAGTACTTCGACGGCCAGCCGGTCATCGTGGAAATCCGTCGGGTCTCCAAGCCTGGCCGCCGGGTCTACTCGTCCATCAAGGACCTGAAGCCCATCAAGAACGGTCTTGGCATCTCGGTCCTTTCGACGCCCAAGGGCGTCATGTCGGACGCGGCGGCGCGTGACGCCAACGTGGGCGGCGAAGTCCTGCTGCGGGTGTACTGATATGTCCCGGATCGGAAAGAAGGCGGTTCCGACGCCAGCTGGTGTTTCGGTGACCATCGAGGGCCAGACCCTGACGGTGAAGGGCCCCAAGGGGCAGCTGTCCTGGACACTCCCGGAAGAGGTCGAGCTGCGTCATGAAGGCGCAGAGCTCCTTGTGTCCAAGCGCGTGGAAACCACTCGTGCCCAGGCGATGTGGGGCCTCTCCCGCACCTTGGTGAGCAACATGGTGGTGGGCGTGTCTGCGGGTTACGAGGAGGCGCTCGAACTTGTGGGCGTGGGCTATCGCGCGCAGTTGAAGGGCGACGCCCTGAGTTTGCAGCTCGGGTTCAGCCACGAAGTGAATCTGCCGCCACCCGAAGGTATCGCCTTCGCGGTTCCCAAGCAGACTGAAATCAGGATCAGCGGGATCGACAAGCAGGCGGTTGGCGAGATCGCCGCGCGCATTCGTCGGATCCGTCCGCCCGAGCCCTACAAGGGCAAGGGTGTTCGCTATCTCGGCGAAAAGGTCCGTCGCAAGGAAGGCAAGAAGAAGTAGGCCATGGCTGTCTCCACCCGTGATTCCGCCAAGCGGCGGTCCGAGCGCACCCGCATACGGCTCCGTAAGCTGGCCAATGGCCGGCCGCGTCTCTCCGTGTTCCGGTCGTCCAAGAACATTTACGCTCAGGTCATCGATGACGAGAAGGGCGTAACGCTCGCCTCGGCATCGACCCTCGAGACCGATGCGCCCCAGAAGGGTTCCGACAAGGCCGCTGCGGCCCGGATCGGTGCCCTTGTGGCCCAGCGCGCCCTCGAGAAGGGCGTGACGGATGTCGTCTTCGATCGGGGCGGCTACATCTATCACGGCCGGGTCAAGGCCCTGGCAGACGCCGCGCGTGAAGCCGGCCTGAACTTCTAGGGGTAATTGATGGCTCGTGGAAACGAACAGCGTGGCGACGGCGGACAACGCCGCGGACGAGACCGGGGTGGCCCTTCGGACGATCGCGCCGAGTCGGACATCGTCGAGAAACTGGTTCACATCAACCGCGTTGCGGCGACTGTGAAAGGCGGGCGGCGGTTCTCGTTCGCGGCCCTCATGGTGGTCGGCGACCAGAAGGGGCGTGTTGGCTTCGGCCATGGGAAGGCCCGTGAGGTTCCCGAGGCCATCCGCAAGGCCACCGAGGAAGCCAAGAAGACAATGATCCGCGTGCCGCTTCGCGAGAGCCGCACCCTCCACCACGACGGCGCCGGCCGCTGGGGCGCAGGCAAGGTCATGGTCCGATCTGCGCCTCCCGGCACCGGCGTCATCGCTGGCGGCCCGATGCGCGCCGTGCTCGAAACCCTCGGCATCCAGGACGTCGTGGGCAAGTCGGTCGGATCATCCAATCCCTACAACATGGTCCGTGCGACCTTCGAGGCGCTGAAGGCCCAGTCTTCGCCGCGCCAGATCGCCTCCAAGCGGGGCAAGAAGGTCGCCGACGTCCTCGGTCGCCGCGCCGATGGCGCCTCGGCCGCCGCCGACGGAGAATGAACATGACCAAGGTCACAGTTCGTCAGATCGCCAGCCCTATCCGGCGCAAGAAGGACCAGCGCGCGACCCTCGTCGGCCTGGGCCTGAACCGCATCGGTCGTGTCTCCATACTTGAGGACACGCCTTCCATCCGTGGCATGATCGCCAAGGTCCATCACCTGGTCGAGGTGGTTTCCGCCTGACCGTACGCGCTTCACCCGAGGCGCCAACATCGTCAAAGCCGAGTCGGGCGGTTCGCCCGGCGACAGATCTCAGGAGAGAGGCGCAGATGACCAAGCTCAATGAACTCGCACCAAGCCCCGGTTCCGTGAAGGGGCGCATGCGCGTCGGTCGCGGTCCCGGCTCCGGCAAGGGCAAGACCGCCGGTCGCGGCGTCAAGGGCCAGAAGTCCCGGACTGGCGTATCCATCGCTGGCTTTGAGGGCGGTCAGATGCCGCTCCACATGCGGATGCCCAAGCGCGGTTTCAACAATCCCTTCGCGCTTGAGTTCGCGGAAGTGAACCTCTGGCGCCTGGAGCAGGCGGTCGCCGCTGGCAAGCTTGACGCCAAGGCACCGATCGATGCGGCGGCCCTGGTCGCGTCCGGCGTGGTCCGGCGTCCCTTGGATGGCGTCAAGCTGCTGGGCAAGGGCGAACTGACTTCCAAGCTCAACCTGACCGTCTACGCCGCCTCCGCAGCCGCCAAGGCGGCTGTCGAGAAGGCTGGGGGTACAGTGACCACCACTGCGCCGGTCGACACCGGCGAGCCCAAGGGCAAGCTTCAGAAGAAGGTCCGGGCCTGATCCGGGGTCGGGAGCGCCGCGAGGGCTGACAGGGCCTCGCGCGCACCCTATCTTGGTAGGCTCACCAGTGAGGGTGTCCCATGGCTTCGGCCGCTGAGCAGCTTGCCGCGAACCTCAATTTCGGTGCCTTCCAGAAGGCGACGGAACTCCACAAGCGTATCTACTTCACCCTGATTGTCCTGGTGGTCTACCGTCTTGGGACCTACCTGCCGATCCCGGGGATCGACGCGGGTGCCTTCGCTGCCGCCTTCCAGGGGCAGTCCCAGGGCATTCTGGGAATGTTCAATCTGTTCTCGGGCGGCGCCGTAGAGCGAATGGCCGTCTTCGCCCTGAATGTCGGCCCCTACATTTCGGCTTCCATCATCGTCCAGCTGCTCGGCGCGATCTATCCGCCCTGGGAGAAGCTCCGGAAAGAGGGCGGTGAGGCGGGGCGCAAGACGCTCAACCAGTACACCCGCTATCTCACGGTTGTGCTTGCTGTGATCCAGGCTGCGGCCATCGCGGCGAGCCTGCAGGCCAGCCCGGGCCTTGTCGTCAGCCCTGGCCCCTTCTTTACCCTGTCGACCATCGTGACCCTCACGGGCGGTACCATGCTGCTGATGTGGCTCGGTGAACAGATTACCAGCCGTGGCGTGGGGAACGGGGTGTCCCTGATCATCTTTGCGGGGATCGTGGCTGGCCTTCCCACAGGGGTGATGCAGCTTCTGACGGTCATGCGTACCGGCCAGATGTCCAGCTTTGGCGGGGTGATGATCTTGATCCTGGCCATCGCCGTGGTCTTCGCGATTGTCTTCATGGAGCGGTCTCAGCGCCGCATACTCGTCCAGTACCCCAAGCGCCAGCAGGGCAACCGCATGTTCGGGGGCGAGACCTCTTTCCTGCCGCTTAAGGTGAACACTGCAGGCGTGATCCCTCCAATCTTCGCCTCATCCCTTCTGCTGCTTCCGGCGACGACCATGGGCTTTCTTGCGACAGCGAACCTGCCGCAGTGGCTTCAGTGGCTCCCTGGAGCCGTCGGCCAGCTGCAGCATGGACAGCCGGTCTTCATGCTCTGCTACGGGGCGCTGATCGTCTTTTTCTGCTTCTTCTACACCTCCATCGTCTTCAATCCGGATGAGACGGCGGAGAATCTTCGGAAGTATGGCGGCTTCCTTCCCGGGATCTCGCCTGGAAAGAGGACGGCAGCCCATCTGGACTATGTCCTGACCCGACTGACCGTGATCGGAGCCGCCTACATCGCCGCGGTCTGTCTCCTGCCGGAGGCACTGATCGGTTTCTACAAGGCGCCCTTCTATCTCGGCGGGACCTCAATCCTGATCGTCGTCAGCGTCACCATGGACACGGTCACCCAAATCCAGTCTCATATGCTCTCGCACCAGTACGAGGGACTGATCCGCAAATCCCGTCTGCGCGGCGGACGGGAACGCTAGCCGGGTCTGGTGATTTCAACGGCCCGGAACAGGGCCGGGCGACGGGGAGCCTCGCACATGAACCTCATCCTTTTCGGACCTCCGGCGGCGGGCAAGGGCACCCAGGCCAAGCGGCTGATGCAGACCCGCAACATGGTGCAGCTCTCCACGGGCGATATGTTGCGTGCAGCGATCGCGTCCGGTTCCGAACTGGGCAGGCGGGTTGAAGGCGTGATGCAGCGCGGCGAACTTGTGACGGATGAAATTGTCATCGCCCTGATCGAGGATCGGCTCACAGAGTCCGAGGCCGCCGGGGGCGCGATCTTTGATGGTTTCCCCCGGACTGTTGCCCAGGCCGAGGCTCTGGACGTGATGCTGAAGGGCAGGGGGGCCGCCATCGACCTGGTGGTCCGCCTGAAGGTCAATGACGAAGCCCTCACCCGCAGGATTGCAGGTCGGTTCGCGGAGTCCGGTCGGCCGGACGACAATCCCGAGAGTTTCAGGGTTCGCCTCGACGCCTACAATGCCCAGACGGCTCCGCTGATCCCCTATTACACAGACGCGGGGAAACTGGTGGAGATCGACGGTATGGGGTCGATCGACGAGGTTGCTGCCGGGATCGATCGAGCGCTTTCTGCGAACTAGGCCGTCATTCCGGCCGCGCCTTTCCGTTCTTCGACCCGACCGCTCGAAAAACGCGCGCCCTCCATTGACGAGTCGGCTTCTATTCCATAAACGAGGCGCTTCCGCGAAACGCGCGAGAGACGTTCTGGCCTTTTGACTCGGTCAGAGCGGTGCTCGTGCATCTTTGCGTGACGAGGAGAGAACCCCACGTGGCCCGTATCGCCGGCGTAAATATCCCTACGAACAAGCGCGTCGTTATTGCGCTTCAGTACATTCATGGCATCGGCCAGGCCAAGGCCGCCGAAATCGTGAGCAAGGTCGGTATCGAAGATGCCCGACGCGTCAACCAATTGTCTGACGCAGAGGTCCTTCAGATCCGGGAGACCATCGACCGTGACTACACGGTAGAGGGTGACCTTCGCCGCGATACCGCCGTAAACATCAAGCGGTTGATGGACTTGGCCTGCTATCGCGGCCTTCGTCACCGGAAGGGGCTGCCTGTCCGCGGACAGCGCACCCACACGAACGCTCGGACCCGCAAGGGCCCGGCGAAGCCGATCGCCGGCAAGAAGAAGTAAGAGAACAAAGCGATGGCCAAGGAACCGGCTCGCGTCAAAAAGCGCGAGCGCAAAAACATCACATCGGGCGTGGCGCACGTGAACGCCTCGTTCAACAACACCATGATCACCATCACCGACGCCCAGGGAAACGCGATCTCCTGGTCTTCCGCCGGTACGATGGGGTTCAAGGGGTCCCGGAAGTCGACGCCCTACGCGGCGCAGATGGCCGCCGAGGACGCCGGTCGTAAGGCTGCCGAGCACGGGGTGAAGACCCTCGAGGTCAACGTTTCCGGTCCGGGTTCGGGTCGGGAGTCGGCGCTTCGGGCACTCCAGGCCGTGGGCATGACGATCACCACAATTCGTGACGTGACCCCGATCCCGCATAACGGCTGCCGTCCGCCGAAGCGGCGTCGGGTCTAACGAGTTAAGCTCCGCATTTCTCCTTCGCCGGGCCGCGAAAAACGCGTCCGGCGATCCTGCGTTCGAGGGACATTCATACGTGATTGAAAGAAACTGGAACGAACTCATCCGCCCGGAAAAGCCTGCAATCGAGCTTGGCACAGACCCGTCCCGCAAGGCGCGTCTGGTGGCAGAACCCCTCGAGCGCGGATTTGGCGTTACCCTCGGTAACAGCCTGCGCCGGGTCCTGTTGTCCTCCCTGCAGGGGGCTGCCGTCACCGCCGTCCAGATCGACGGTGTCGTCCATGAGTTCTCCTCGCTCGAGGGCGTCCGGGAGGACGTCGTCGATATCGTTCTGAACATCAAGCAGCTCGCCCTCCGCTTGCATGCAGATGGTGTCAGGCGGATGACGCTCCGGGCTCAAGGGCCGGGTGCGGTGACCGCTCGTCAGATCGAGGCCGGCTCAGACATCGAGATCCTGAACCCCGACCATGTGCTCTGCACCCTCGACGAGGGCGCCAGCGTGCGGATGGAGTTCACGGTGCAGAACGGCAAGGGCTATGTCCCCTCCGAGATGAACCGTCCCGAGGACGCGCCGATTGGCCTGATTGCGGTCGACAGCCTTTACTCGCCGGTTAAGCGGGTTGCCTACCGGGTGGAGCCCACCCGCCAGGGCCAGAGCCTCGACTATGACAAGCTGATCATCGAGGTCGAAACCAACGGTGCGGTGACACCCGTGGACGCCGTGGCCTTCGCCGCCCGGATCCTTCAGGACCAGCTGCAGATCTTCATCACCTTCGAGGAGCCGAAGAAGAAGTCCGACGCCGACTCCAAGCCCGAGCTCCCCTTCAATCCGGCCCTGCTGAAGAAGGTGGATGAGCTCGAACTGTCCGTCCGCTCGGCGAACTGCTTGAAGAACGACAACATCGTCTATATCGGCGACCTGATCCAGAAGACCGAGGCGGAGATGCTCCGCACGCCGAACTTCGGGCGTAAGTCGCTGAACGAGATCAAGGAAGTGCTCGCGGGCATGAACCTGCATCTTGGGATGGACGTTCCCAACTGGCCGCCTGAGAATATCGAAGAGCTGGCCAAGAAGTTCGAAGACCAGATGTAATCCCGCGGCGCGTCGCGAGACGCCCCGCTCCCGAGGAGAGACCGCAATGCGTCATGGAAATGGGCACCGCAAGCTGGGACGGACCAGCGCGCACCGGATCGCCATGTTCGCCAACATGGCTGCCAGCCTCATCAAGCACGAGCAGATCGTCACGACCCTGCCCAAGGCCAAGGAGCTTCGGCCTGTGGTGGAAAAGCTGGTGACCCTGGCCAAGCGCGGCGATCTGCACGCCCGCCGTCAGGCGATCAGCCAGATCCGCGACGTCGAGCAGGTCGGCAAGCTGTTCGCGACCCTCGGGCCCCGCTATGCGGATCGTCGAGGCGGCTACACCCGGGTTCTGAAGGCGGGTTTCCGCTATGGTGACAACGCCGCCCTGGCGGTGATCGAGTTCGTCGACCGCGACCCCTCGGAAAAGGGCAAGGACTCCGGACCGGTGCAGGTTTCAGCCTTCGCAGACGCCTAGGCTTTTCCAGCCCGGCGCAAGGAATTTGACCCCGGCCCTGCGCCGGGGTCTTCTTTTTTGGGGCGGACCGGGCGAGGGTTGCGGATGACCAGACGCTACCTCCTGCTTCTCCTACTTCTTCCGTTCCTCTTCTGCCGGGCCCCCGAGGCCCGGGCGCAGACCGAGGAACCGGCCCTGCTGTTGATTTCCATCGACGGTTTCCGGACGGATTACCTCAGTCGGGGCCATGCCCCCGTCCTGGAAGGCCTAGCTCGCCGGGGTGTCCGGGCAGAGGCCATGCGCCCATCCTTCCCAAGCCTGACCTTCCCCAATCACTACACCCTGGTAACCGGGCTACGGCCGGATCGCCACGGCATGGTCGACAATGTCATGCGGGATGCCCGTCGGCCTGGCGTCACCTATTCCATGTCCAACCGCAGTGAGACCAACGACCGCTTCTGGTGGGACGATGGCGAACCTATCTGGGTCACCGCAGAAAAGGCGGGGGTGCGGACCGCCACCCTGTTCTGGCCTGGATCGGAGTCGGATATTCACGGGGTCCGTCCCACATCCTGGCTGACCTTCGACAAGAGCCTGTCGCCCGAGCGCCGGGTCGAGCGCCTCCTCGAATGGATGGGTCGTCCTAAGGAACAGCAGGCCCGTTTCATGACCCTCTATTTCGATGATGTGGACACAGCGGGGCACCAGTTCGGACCTGACTCCCGGGAAGTGAACGCGGCCATCGAGCGGGTCGATTCCGCCATCGGCCAACTCATCCGCGGGATCGAGGCCATGGGGCGTCCCGTTGACCTCGTCATCGTGTCCGACCACGGGATGGCAGCGACATCGCCAGACCGGGTTATCGAGATCGAGTCGCTGGCGCCCGCAGGAAGTTTTGAACTCGTCACCCAGGGCGCTGCGGTTGGGCTGGTGCCCTTAGCTGGACGCGAAGCAGAGGTCCTGGCCTCCGTCTCAGCCCCGCATCCCCATGTCGCCTGCTGGCCCAAGGCGCGCATTCCAGAGCACCTGCACTATGGCACCCATCCTCGGGTCCCACCGGTGGTCTGCCTGCCCGATGCCGGTTGGCTCCTCCTCAGCCGCGAGACGCTGGCCCGTCGTCCCGTCCGGGCTGGCGGCGCGCATGGCTACGATCCCGCTGCACCGGAGATGGCCACCCTGTTCCTGGCGGCCGGGCCATCCTTCCGCCAGGGCGTGGTCCTGCCAGCCTTTGACAATGTCGACCTCTATCCCCTCCTGGCCCGCCTGATCGGGATCAAGCCGCTCCCGTCGGACGGGAAGGCTGAGGTGCTGTCGGGTGCGCTGTTGCCGGGAGCCCGCAGGCCTGTCGGTTTCTGAGTCTGCTGTGACCTGTATCCCTTGACGGTCGGACAACCGTTGCGCGGAATGGAGGTTGGGGTTGCGGCCCCGGAGGCTTCGGGCCAAGTTCCCGCGCGATCGAGGACCCGACAATGACGACGGAAGCTTCCACGCCCAACCGACGCCGTGCGGCCTTCGGGTTTATCTTCGCTTCGGCCC
>CAIZKE010000363.1 GCA_903933475.1 uncultured Alphaproteobacteria bacterium
CAATCGGACTGGGCCGGTGAGGCCTGGCAGAACATGGCAAGCCCCTGGCTGGACGGCGAGTTCGTCCAGATTGCCGAGTACTGGACCCGCGAGAAGTCGAAAAAGTCCATCCTGCTCCTGTCCGATGGCATGGTCATCGAGGCTGACGACTACGAGAAGAACCGCGAGGTGTTCGACGCCCTTGGCCTGGAGGTCAAAGGCGAGCGCGAGGTGGACAGTCACAAGGTCCGTCAGCGCATCATGAGCGGCGCGGAAGTGCTGGAGACCGTGGACTGGGCGGGGAAGTACATCCCGATCGTTCCGGTCTACGGGGCAGAGGTGAACCTGAAGGGCAAGCGCCACTTCCGCAGCCTGATCCGCGGGGCGAAGGACGCTCAACGGATGTTCAACTACTGGCGCACCACCTCGACCGAACTGGTGGCGCTGGCTCCGAAGGCCCCGTTCATCGGGCGCAAGGGTGCGTTCGAGACCGACGCGGCCAAGTGGGCGACGGCCAACACGCAAAGCCATGCCTTCATGGAATACGACGGCGGCGAGGCCCCGCAGCGTCAACCCTTCTCAGGCGTGCCTGCAGGAGCCCTGCAAGAGGCGCTGAACGCCTCCGACGACATCAAGTCCGTTATGGGCATCTATGACGCCAGCCTCGGTGCGCGGTCGAATGAGACCTCGGGCAAGGCCATCATCGCCCGGCAGATGGAGAGCGACAACGCCACCTTCCACTTTGTGGACAACCTGAGCCGCGCCATCCGTCACGCGGGCCGGATCATGATTGACCTCATTCCACAGGTCTATTCGGTTCCGCAGGTGGTCCGCATCGTCGGGGAAGACGGCCAGCCCGACATGAAGCGGGTGAACCAAGAGGTGACGGAGCAACAGGAAGACCCCCGGACCGGCGAAATGCGCGAGATCACCAAGATCTACGACCTGACTGCGGGCCGCTATGACCTCACCGTCTCGGCTGGGCCTTCGTTCGCCAGCCTGCGCCAGGAAGCGGCGAACCAGATGATCGAACTGATCCGCGCCTACCCGGATGCGGCTCCGATCATTGGCGACCTGCTCGTCAAGAACCTCGATTGGCCGGGCGCGGACGAGATTGCCGACCGGATGCGTAAGGCGATGGGTGGGGCCGAGGAAGGCGCACCTGACCCGCAGCAGGGCCAAGCCCGCGAGGCGGTCCAGCAATACGCCTCTGCCCTTCAGCAGATGCAACAGCGTTACCAGGCGCTCGAGGCCGACAAGAGCCTTGAGGCCCGGAAACTCGACATCGCGGCCTTCGAAGCTGAGACCAAGAGGATCAGCGCGACGACCCGCGAAACCAGACTGCCCGCCGGCCTCTACGACGTCGGCTGACAGACCCCCGGCCCGCTGTGAAGCGCGCCTTCCCTTAGATGGAACCTACCCAAAATGGAAAACGACGCGACCAATCCGGTCGACGTTGAGGATGATGCTGTCCTCGACGCTCCGGAAGTCGACGCTGACTCCTACAGCGACGGCACCGACCAGGCGCAAACCGATGGAGCCGAAGACGGCCAACCGGAGGACGACACCGAGGAAGTGGACTGGGACGGTACCAAGTACCGGATCCCAAAGGCGCTGAAGCCCGGTCTGCTCATGCAGGCCGACTACACCCGGAAGACGCAGGAACTCGCCGAGCAGAGGCGGCACGTTGAACAGCACGTCCAGTCGCTGTCCCAACAGGCCGAACTCCAGCAGGCGACCCTCGAACACCGGGTGAACCTGAGGACTGTGGAGCAGCAGCTCCACCAGTTCAGCAACACCGACTGGTCGAACTACTCGGCCCAGTACGGTGCGGATGCCACAGCCGCGGCCATGGCCTCCTGGCAGCAATACAGGGACGCGAAAGCGGAACTGGAAGGCGCCATAGCGAAGACCGAGACCGAAACCCGGCAGATGAGCGAGCGCAGCAGCGCCAACGCTATCGCCCAGGCCGATCAGGTTCTGTCGCGTGAGATCGAGGGCTGGTCCCCTCAACTGGTCCAAGACCTCGCGGGATACGCTGCCACTGAGTTTGGCATCACCCCGCAGGAACTTCGGGACAGCGTCGTCAACCCGGACGGCACGGCGGACACCCGGACCTTCAAGGTCCTGGCACGTCTGCACAAAGCCGAGACGGAACTGGCGAAACTGAAGGGCCAAGCCACCAAGGCGCAGCAAGCGGCCAAGCAGGCAGCAGTCACCCCCGCCAAGGCCGTGGGCCAGCGGGCAGGCGGGTACAAGCCCGGCCTCGATGACAGCCTGCCGGCGGACGAATGGCTGCGCCGTCGTAACGCGCAACTGGCCAAGGCCGGAGCGCGCTGACCCCCAACATCACGGCCCGTCGAGATGACGCGCCTTCCCAAGAAGGAAACTGATCGTGCCCAATACGATCCTTACCGCCACGGCGGTGACCCGCGAGGCTCTCCGCGTTCTCCACCAGAAGCTGAACTTCGTCGGCTCCATCGTCCGGGAATATGACGACTCGTTCGCCAAGTCCGGCGCAAAGATCGGTGACAGCCTGAAGGTCCGCCTGCCGAACCAGTACGTGGTCCGCACCGGCGCCACCCTGTCCACCCAGGACACCGCGGAGTCGTCCGTCACCCTTCAGGTCGCCACCCAGAAGGGCGTTGACCTGAACTTCACCTCGACGGACCTGACCCTGTCGCTGGACGACTTCTCCAAGCGGATCATCACCCCCGCCATGTCCACGCTGGCGGCCTCCATCGAGGCCGACGCCATGAGCATGTACAAGGACGTCTACAACAGCGTCTGGAACGGCGGCTCGGCCATCACGCTGGAAAAGGTGCTGGATGGGCGCGTGCTTCTTCAGAACGCCCTGGCTCCGCTCAATGACCGGACGGCGAACCTGAACACCACGGACAACGCCAAGTTCGTGGACGCCCTCAAGGCCCTGTTCAACGACACCACGGGCATCGCGAAGCAATATCGCGAAGGCTACATGGGCCGCACTGCCGGCTTCGACTTCGTCGAAAACACCATGTGGGGCAAGCACACTCGCGGTGCGGCAACGTCTGCCTACACGACCTCGACCCAAGTCGGCACCCTGCCGATCTCGGAAACCCCGGTCTCGACCATGACCGTGGCCACCGGCACCGGCGCAATGGTTGCGGGCGACGTGTTCACGATCGCCAACGTGAACTCGGTTCACCCCGAGACCAAGGTCAGCACCGGGACCCCGCAGCAGTTCGTGGTGACGGCGGCTTACGCCGGCGGCGCGGGTACTGTGTCGTTCGCTCCGGCCATCGTGCTGTCTGGCGGCCGTCAGAACGTGGTCATCCCGACCACCTCGGCAACCGCGGCCATCACCTTCGCCGGCACGGCCTCCACGGCTGTGGGCCTGTCCCTGCTCTACCAGAAGGAAGCCTTCGCCTTTGCGACGGCGGACCTGGTGATGCCGGGCGGCGTGGACTTCGCGGCTCGGGAAGTGATGGACGGCATTTCGATGCGGGTTGTCCGCCAGTACGACATCAACAACGACAAGTTCCCCACTCGTCTCGATGTCCTCTACGGCTACAAGACGCTCAGGCCCCAACTGGCCGCGCGCCTCCACAACAGCTGATCCAGTTGATCGACAGGGGGGGAGGGGCTTCGGCCTCTCCCCTTTCTTCTGGGGGACCGCATGGCCATCACGACCTACTCTGAACTCCAGGCGGCAATCGCTGACTGGCTGAACCGTTCGGACCTGACCGCCCGCATACCCGACTTCATCGCCCTGGCCGAGACCCGCATCAACCGTGACCTTCGCGCTCGCGAGCAGCAGGTCATTGCGACGGCCAACGTCGATACGCCCTTCTTCGCCCTGCCCGGCG